>NZ_JAIQXU010000035.1 GCF_020166395.1 Deinococcus betulae
TTCACTTGGAGCAAGAAGGACTGCCGGCGTGCCAGGAAGTCATCAAGCGAGGCATACATAGCCAAATCACTGTCGAGCCAGTAGAAGCGACCAGTGGCATCAATGAAGTAGGGCAACCACCCAGATTCCATCCCGATGGGGAATAATGGCGTCAACGTGAGCCGCTCTGCGCTTCTCACTTCCCAGCGGTCGGCGATATGTTCACACTGAAAGACCGTATCGCTGATCGTCAGACCATGCACCTGTTCCAGGAACGATCGAGCCGCGTCAAACACGGTCCAGCCTTGGCGTTCCATGCGCGCAAACACGTCGGTTAGGTCAACCCGTCGGCCTTCGAACCAACCACCTTGCTCGAACGCGCGTCGCGCCAATTCACTGAACTCAAGCTGCATCCCGCTCACTGTAGACGTTGACTGTGCCGTCCCGGAACGCACCTCAATCGGCCAGTACATTGACTCAACGGGTATGGCCGAGCAATTCCGTCGTGGACACGCCACTACCACTTGGCCGACACGCCCTAGAGGACCGCAGAACAGGTGGTGCTGGAAGTGGTCTGGCGCACCCGCTGTCTGGCGCTGATTCGCCCTGCCCGGACGGCGCACACCGGCCGGTCTCCTGGGGGGCTCGGCGCCCGTGTTAGCCTCGGGCCGATGACGTTTGCCCAGGCCGTGACCGACCGCACCCGCCGCCTCAACACGCGCCTGTGTGTGGGCCTCGATCCGCGTCTGGACGCTTACCGCGACCTGGCCCACCTGCGCGCCCACACCCTGGACGTGCTAGAGGCCACCGCCCCCTACGCCGCCTGCGTGAAGCCGCAGTTGGCCTTCTACGAGGCGGCGGGTCTGGCTGGCCTCCAGGTGCTGGAGGAGGTCTGCGCCGCTGCCCGAACCTTGGGCCTACCCGTGCTGCTGGACGGCAAGCGCGGCGACATCGGCTCGACCGCGCAGGCGTATGCCCAGGGCTGGCTGACTGGCCGCCACGCCGGCGCCGCTCTGACCGTCAATCCCTTTCTGGGCTTCGAAACGCTGACACCTTTCGTGGAGACCGCCCGCGCCCACGGCGGCGCGGTGTTCGTGCTGGTCAAGACCAGCAATCCGGGCCAGGCCGACCTGCAAGGCGGAGGCGTCAGCAAGCGGATGGCCGACGAGGTCACGCGTCTGAATGCCCAGGAAGACGGCGAGTACGCCAGCGTAGGCGCGGTGGTGGGCGCCACCCATCCGCGCGACCTGGCCACCTTCCGGGCCCAGATGCCCCGCGCCCTGCTGCTGCTGCCCGGCCTGGGGGCACAGGGGGCCACCGCCGCTGACCTGGCCCCCGCCTTTGACCCTGGCGGCACAGGCGCCCTGGCCAGCGCCAGCCGGGGCGTGCAGTACGCCCGTGGACTGGATGTAGACGCCAGTGTGGCGGCCGCGCAGACCTTCCGCGACGAACTGAATGCTGTGCTGAAGGCCTGATACGGATTCCGTCTATTGCGCGAACGCAGCGCGGGAAAGAACCGATTCGTTCACGCTACGCCCTTCAGCCCCCCGTTCTCCTGCTCGCTTTGCGGTGCAGCTGTCCCAGTTCACTCCGCTTGGATCATTGTTCCCAACGATTGAAGCGGAGTCCGTCTGAGGCTCAGGCCAGGCCGTCCAGCAGCCGCGCTATGTCCTCCTCGGTCGTGTAATGGGCAATGCTGGCGCGCACCACGCCCTGCGGATACAGGTCCAAATCCTTGAGGGGCTGAACGGCGTAGAAATGTCCGGCAGCCACATCCACTCCACGCTTGGTCAGGCGCAGCGCTGTCTGTTCGGGCGTTTCCCCCACCACACGGAAAGCCACCGTGCCCACGCGGCCCTGGATGCCCTGCGGGCCGTACACCGTCACGAGGTCGTGGGCCAGCAGGCCGTCCACCAGCCCCGCCATGACGGGGGCCTCTAGGGCCTGAATACGGGCCGAGGCGGCCTCCAGCGCTGGGCGGGTCAGCTCGGCGTGGCCGCCCAGGTCGCGCAGATAGTCCAGCGTGCCCAGCCAGCCGGCCAGCAGCTCGAATTGTGGAGTGCCATGTTCCAGGCCGGTAATGTCGCCCTGGGGAATAAACTCCAGCCGTGGCCAGGGCAGCGTGGCGCGCAGGTCGGGGCGAATCCACAGGGCGCCCAGATGCGGCGCCCAGACCTTGTAGGGGCTGAAGGTCACGAAGTCGGCGCCCCAAGTCTGCACATCCGGGAAGCTATGCGGCGCGGCGTGAACAGCGTCCACGATGGTCCAGGCGCCAGCGGTGCGGGCCAACGCGGTGATGGCTGGAATCTCGGGCGTGACCCCCAGAGCATTGCTGGCGGCCGTGACGGCCACCAAGCGCGTTTGGGGCGACAGCAGCGCCGAGAGATCGTCGGGGTGCAGGGTCATGTCCGGCTGGCGGGCGTGCCAGACCTTGACGGTGACGCCTTGCCGCTCCAGTTCGCGCCAGGGGCTGGCGTTGGACTCGTGTTCTAAGCCGCTCAGAATAATTTCGTCGCCGGGTCCCCACAGCCGGGCGAAGGCAGCGGCCAACCGGAAGGTCAGGGCCGTGGCACTCTGCGCCAGCGCCACATCTTCGGGGGCGGCATTCAGGAATAAGGCGGTGGCTTCCCGTGCCCGGTGCTTGAGGGCCAGAATCTCGCGGCCCGGTTGGTGGCCCGGCATGGCGTTGGTGGCTCCGTAGCGCGTGAGGTGATCGGTCACGGCGGCAATGGCACGCGTGGGCAGCAACCCGCCTGCCGCATTGTCCAGATACGCGCGCCCGCCCTGTAGGGGTGGGAACTGGGCGCGCAGGTCGTCACGGGTGGGCAGGGGGGCGGTCAGGGTCATGGCTGCGAGTCTAGTCCTCTGACTCGGGCCATAGACCAGACAATAAACGCCTCGGCCTAAGCCCTTTTTCAGAGGCTCTACGCGGGCAGAGGGCAGATGCCGGAGAACAGCCACCGCTTTAGCGTGAGACATGACAGAAGCCCAGCGCCCCCCCCGCACCTTTAGGCGCAATTATGTCGGCCTGGAGCACCGAACTGTCGGCCGCGCCAGCTTCACCACCCCGCGCTGCCCCATATGTCAATCGGCTCTGCGCAGCTGCGGAACACGCTGGCAGATTCCGGAGCGGACAGACGACCGAGGTTGGCAAAAGCTTGAGAAGTTCGCGCAGCGGCTAGAGAGCTGGACAGCAGAGCACCGTTTCACTGACGGGCCGCTCAGAGGACAGCAGAGTGAATACCGGGGCGAGGACCACCTCAGGCGAATGGTCCACCGACCCGGCGCCTGAAGGCAAAGCCCCCTATCTTCCCACCCTTTAACTCCGGTCCAATCGTCCAAAGGTGTGATGCGGGCCTCATGCGGTTTCCCTATCCTGCGGCCATGAGTTTCGTGCGTAAGCCCCGGCCCTACTCGTCGGGTCTGCCGTCAGCGCCGCTGCCCCCACCCGCCGCGCCGAGGGTCCGCCGCGAGCGTTCTCCCCGCACGCCGCGTGCCCACACGCCCCGCCTGCGCGCACCCCGGTCCTCATGGGCAGGGGCGGTGACCGCACTGGCGGGCCTGGGCGCCCTGCTGGTGCTCGTGGTCGGCCTGAGTGGACTGTGGAATCAGGTCACGCGCGACTGGCAGTTTCGCGCCGCCGCCGGCAGCGTGCTGGATGTGGTGCGCTGAGTGACCCGCGCCCTGCTGCGCCGCTGGCGTAACCCCTGGCCCCGCACCCCTTTTGTGCGGCGGCCCCAGCCGTGGACGCTGCGCCGAATCCTGCGGGCCACGCTGGCCGGGATAGGCGCCCTGACCCTGGCCACGCTGGGCGTAGGGCTGGCCGGTGCCCTTGCCACCGGAGCTCTGGGCCGGGTGTGGAACCTGCGGGCCGAACTGCAACCTATTGAGGTGCAAGACCGCCGGGGCGCGCCGATGGGCGTCATTGACCACTGCCAGGAGGGTGGCGCGGTGAACGCCGTGCCCTGCCGAGAGTCGCTGAGTGTGCCGCTGACCGGCGTGTCCCCCGCTTTCCTGCTGGCTTACATTGCCAAGGAGGATGTGCGGTTTTTTGCCCACTCTGGGGTGGACCCTGGCCGCCTGCCGCGCGCCGTGCTGACCGGCGCTGGCGGCAGCACCATCACCATGCAACTGCTGAAAAACAGCGTGCTGGCCGGGCACTTCGACTACGACACCGACCGGCGCGGGCCGCTGCTGACCCTGACCCGCAAGGCCACCGAGTTTGTCCTGGCCCCCCTCGTCACCTGGCGTTATGGCCGGCGCGAGGTGCTGGCCATGAGCGTCAACAGCCTGCCCTGGATTGGGATTGGGCAGCGCAAGGGCATTTACGACGCTTCACGCGCAGTCTTCGGCGTGGACCCCGCCGACCTGACCCTGGCCCAGAGCGCCTTTCTGGTGGGCCTGCTGCCCGCGCCGGGGCGCTATCTGGTGAGCGAGGACACCCCGCCTGAAACGGCCACCGCCCGCTTCCGCTGGATGCGGACCCAGCAACTCACCACCCTGAACATTCTGCGCGCGCACGGCCTGATCAATGAGGAACCATACCAGGCAGCGGTCGCCGCGCCACTGCAACCCCGGCTGTGGCAGGTGGAGTACGCCGGCAGCGGCGCTGACCTGCGCGTCGTATCGGCCACCCGCAATCCGGACTACAGCAACGAGCCAGAGCCCGTCTGGGCCATGCAGGGACTCGTGCGGCGCGAACTGCGCACGGCGGGCCTGGAGCCGCGCCGGGTGGGCCGGGTGGTCCTGACGGTAGACGCCGCCGCCCAGGCCGTTCTGACCACGCGGGTGCGCGGTGAGGGCGTCACTGGCGAGCGGGCTCCCGGCGTGGCCGAGGGCGCGGCGATTGTGGACGTGCGCGGCGGCGGCATCGTGGCGCTGGCCAGCAGCACGGGCGGCCTGCAAAGCAGCGAACCGGGCCGGCAGTGGGCAGCGTCAGCGGGGCGGCCCGTGGCCAGCACGGTTAAGCCGCTGCTGTATGCCCTGGCCTTTGGCGAGGGTGTCACGCAGCTGAGCACCTATGCCGACCAGCCCACCCGCTACGCCGGGCAAGCCATCGGCAACAGCACCCAGACCTTCCTGAACCGCCCAGTGACCGTGCGTGAAGCCAATGCCCGCAGCCTCAACACGGTGGCGGTGCAGGTGGGCACGCCGCGCGAGGAGGCTCTGCGGCGGACCCTCAGCGCCCTGAACTACCGCCCCGACCCCGAAAACCGCTCCAGCCCCGCCCTGGGCACCTTCCGCGCTTCGCCGCTGACCGTGGCGGCGGCGTATGCCAGCTTTGCCAATGGGGGCAGCCTCTGTCAGCCGCACCTGCTGGCCGAGGTTTATGACCGCGCCGGGCGGCCCCTGCCGCTGCCGCGCCCAACCTGCGCCCCCCTGTGGGATGAGGTGGTGGCGTACCAGACCTTTGACCTGCTGACTGGGGCGGTCAGCAGCAGCGCCGGCCACGTTCCGTTCCTGCGCCCCAGTCTGGCCCAGCGCTTTGCTGGCAAGACCATGCCGCTGGGCGCCAAATCCGGCACCACTGACGACGTAAACGACACCTGGTGCGCCGCCGTGACCCCGCAGTACGCGATGGCCGTCTGGATTGGCGACCCCGACGGCCGCCAGAGTGTGCCTGTGAACCTCTACCGCGCCCAGACCGCCTGCCGCGAGGTGGGCCTGCTGCGCGACCTCCCCCACGACCGCCGTTCCCTCACGCCCCCACCCGGCATCACCCTGGTCGGCGGGGTCGCCGTGCCCCTGGCAGGCCTGAAGCCGCGCAACCCCACACCACCCACGCCCTAGAGGTCTTTGAGTTATGGTTCTGTCTTCCCTCCTGACTTTGTCTCTCCTGCTGCCCACCCCCATGAGCGCCTCCAGCCTGCTGGGCCTCTCCACGCCGCCGCTGCACTTCACCGTGGCGGTGGACATGACCGGCAGCAGCAAGAATCCCGCCTTCAAGTACGCCGACCAGGCGCGGCTGCTCTCGCAGAGCGTGCTGCTTAACCAGCTGCGCTCGGGGGACACGCTGACGCTGCTGCGCATCTGTGAGGGGGTGCAGACAGTGGCCGATTTCAAGTTTTCTTCCAAGAACGGGGCCAGGATGGCCAAAGCCGACATCCTGCGCTACACCGCCGCACTGACCAAGCCGTGCACCGGCAAGGGCAGCGCGATTACGGCGGGCCTGGCCCAGGCGGCCCGGCGGTCCACCCAGACGGCCAGCGTGGGCGACGTGGTGGTGCTGTTTACCGACGGCGCCCTGCTGGACGACCCACAGCGGGCGTCGGTGAGCAGCACCGTGAAAGGACTGTTGGCGGCCCAGACCACGCGGCTGCTGTTCGTGGCGGGCCTGAGCCCCGAGCCAGGGGCGGGGGGAGTGTCGGTGCGCGACTCGTTCGTGAAGGCGCTGGGCACCAGTGGCAGTCACAGCAAGCTGCTGCTGGCCGGGGCCTACGACCTCTCGAACGTGTACCCCACCTTTGCGAATGTCGTGAAAGGAGCGCGGCGATGACCGAGCGGCCTGAGCCTCTGTCTCCCCCCGCCCTCTCTCCCGACCTCGCCCCCGAGTTTCGGCCCCTGTCGCGCGTGACCCTCAGCGGCCCCGACCTGGGCGACGTGAATCTGGAATTTGCCGAGGAGGAGGCCGCAGCGCCTCTCCCAGCGCCTCCGAAGGTGCCGGACCTGGTTCCTGCTCCAGACGACTTTGACCCCCGCCTCTACGAGCCGGCCCTGCCGCGCCCCGACCCGCTGGCGGCCGAGGGCTTTATGCCGGTGCTGACGCCAGGGCACTTCGTGACCCTGCTGGACGAGTTGCGCGGTGAACTGCAATTGATCCCGGCCGAGGCCGCGCGCGCCGCCCTGGTGTCGCGCTCGCGGCTGCTGACGCTGAACGTGGAACAGTACCGGGTCAACTACGACCTGGCCCGCGTGACCCTGAACCGGGTGCTGGCCGAAACCGGGGTGGGCGTGCGGGGTAGCTGGGCGCGGCAGCAGGAACACCTGGCCTTTATGAATGCCGCCAGCAGCGGCGTAGAGCGCGCCTACGAGCAGGCCACCGCCGAAATCGAGCAGGCCCGCGCCGAGCGCTTCGAGGCCCTGACCCGCGCGGGCGTGCGCCCCGACACCGTCACGGCCGAGGACTTTTACACCCAGCAGGCCGCAGCCCAGCTGGCCGCCGAGGGCCACACCGTGCGCCCCCCAGAGCAAAAAAGTGGCTCCAAGCGCGTATTCAACGGCTTTGCGGTGTTCAGCAAGTTCTTCGTGGGGATTATCAGCGGGGTCAGCATCAACCTGCTGTTCAACCCTGAATCCCGGCTGTACCTCACCCTGATTGCCCTGACCGCCGGGGTCATGTTCAGCGTGCTGCTGCTGTGGCTGGTGGACGAACTGGCCTACCGCGCCAAGCTGGCCCCCAGCACGCCGGGGATGGCGCGCCCCAGCGCCTACCTTGCCGGAATTGCCGCCGTGGTGGTCCTGTATCTGGGCGTGGAAGGCTACCTGAACTGGGACGGCATTCTGCGCACCACCCAGGAAATTGCCGCCAATGCCGCGCAGCAAGGGCAACTGACCGACCTCAGCGCCGCGCCTGAGGACACAGGCTTTACGCCGCACTGGTCGCTGCTGGTCTTTACCCTGGCCCTGGTGGGGATGGCAGCGGGCGCCGCGCTGATTCAGGGCCGCGAACGGGCCAGAACGGTTCTGGAACGGGAGCGGCTGGGCGCGCGCATGGCACTGCTGAGGGGACAGGGGGCGTGGCAGGAAGCCGCCCGCGCCGCCGACCGCGTGGCATATCTGGAAGACGCCCGCGACCGCCTGGCCCCCCCGCGCGACGTGACCAGCCCCGACCACGCCCGCCTGAACGAGCGCGTGCTCAGCCACTGGGAACAGGAACGCGACACCCAGGTACAGGACATAACCGCCGCTCTGATTCGGGAAGCCCGAGTTCTGCAAGAGACGTTGGAAGAGTTTGCCGCGCAGGTGCAGGCCGCCCGCTTTCCAGCGCCGCGCCGAGGCCTGGGGCGTCTGCTGGGCTAAGCGCTGGTAAGCGGAACGAGGGATGAACCGCAGGGACTAGCGGTTCATACGGACTCTGATTGAATTGAGCAGAATGCTCGCTGAGCTCCGAGCGGACTTGGAAAGCTGCGCAGCAGGCTTGAAAAGCTCCGCAGGAGAGCGAGCAGAAACAGATGCGGATTTCGCGATATGGAAGCGCAGATGGTGCCTGTCCGGCTGTGCTGCAATTCAGCGGAATCCGTATCAAAGCAGAGACAAGGCGCCGCTCTGGCTTAGATCTGGGCAACTCCGGGACACTTACGACTAGAGGCTCTTAAGGCTCACCGCTGGGCGGCGCCAGCACTCCTAACCTCTGTAACTTCCGCCTCACCCCTCCCACGACAGAGGCCCAGGCAACTTTCCCTGGGCCTCCACCTTCTTCTGCGTTACTGCCGCGCCTCTTTAATATCCAGGCGGCCCGTGAATTTGCTGTAATCCACCACCAGTTCGTATTTGCCCTGGGCACCGTTGGCCAGCACGTTCAGGCCCCACTGGCCTTTGGGGCAGACCTGGCCGGCCACCTGCACGCCACGGGGGTCCAGCAGGCGCAGGGTGATGGTGCCCCGGTCCACCTTGCAGATGCCGCGCACCCCCAGGGTTTGCTTCTCGTCAAAGGCATTGAAGCCGTAGCGGCTCTCCCCCGTCGCGTTCAGCATGTACGTGGGGGTCAGGGTGACGTACCCAAATCGCAGACCAAACGTGAAGTACATCAGCGTCAGGACAAGGGCCAGAGCCGCAAAAAGCAAGCGCATTGTGAGTCAGTGTACTCCGCCCACACGGGGGGGCAGGCGCAGAACGGCACTGCCCCCCAGCCGGGGGCGGTTACATCGGCCCAGGCCGCAGCGCTGCCCCCAGCCGGGCCGCCCCGCCGCGCAGGGCTTCAGGCGGCAGATGCGCAAACCCCAGCAGCACGGCTGGCATGCCCATACCGCTGACCAGTGGCCCCACCGGCGTCAGGCCCACTCCCTGTGCGGCGGCCTGGGCCAGCACATCGGCCTCGGTCCAGGGATCAGGCAGAGGCAAGTAGACATGCAGCCCGGCGGCGACAGGCACGGCAGACCAGCCGGGCAGGGCGGCGCGTAGAGCCTCCAGCAGCACCTCCTGCCGGTGGGCCAGCACCTGCCGGGCGCGGCGCAGATGGCGGCTGTAGGCGCCGCTGCCCAGCACGTCGGCCAGCGCCAGGGCGTCCAGGCGGCCCGGCACCCGGTCAGTCAGGGGGCGGGTGCCAGTCAGCACGCGCAGCACCTCGGGCGGGGCCACCAGAAACCCGCTGCGGGTCACGGGGGCCAGGCTCTTGCTGAAGCTGCCCAGCAAAATCACCCGCTCGGGGGCCAGCCCCTGCAGGACAGCAGGCGGGCGACCCGCGTGGTGCAGGTCGGCGGCGTAATCGTCTTCCAGAATAAAGGCGCCCGTGTCCCGCGCCCAGGCCAGCAGCGCCTGCCGCCGGGCGGCGCCCAGGGTGACGGCCGTGGGGTACTGACACCCCGGCGTGACGTAGGCCAGGGTCGCCGCGCCCGGCAACTGCTCGGTTTGAAGACCTGCGCCGTCCACGGGCACCGCCACCACCTGCGCCCCGGTAGCGGCCAGAGCGGCGCGCGCGCCCGGATAGGTGGGGTCTTCGGCCACCGCCACCCGCCCCGGTTCCAGAAACACGCGGGCCAGGGCGTCCAGCGCGCCCTGCGTGCCGCCGGTCAGCATCACCATGTCGGGCGTGACCTGCGCCCCGGCCGAGGCATTCAGGTGCGCGGCCAGGGCGCGGCGGGTGTCCAGCGGCCCCAGCGGATCGGAGTCCCCGCCGCGCGTGGCCTGCCCGGCGCGGCGGGCGAGCGCCTGCGTCCACGGCCCCTCGGGGTACAGCTCGGGGACCGGCTGGCCCACCCGGAAATCCACGGCAAAGGTGCCGCCTGCCTCCTGCACCTGTCCGGCCAGGGCGCGCTGGGCCCAGCGGCTCAGGGGCAGGGCAGCCGGCATGGGGGGCGCGGCCGTCAGGGGCGGCGCGCTAACGACCGTGCCGCTGCGGCCCAGGGCGCGCACGTACCCTTCGGCCTCCAGCTGGGTCAGGGCGTCCACCAGCGTGTTGCGCGACACGCCCAGCGCGCTGGCCAGGCGGCGGTGACCGGGCAGGCGAGCCCCCTCGGGAATCAGGCCGCGCGACACGGCCTCACGCAGCAGGCGGGCGGTGTGGGCGCGGCGCGTTTCGCCGGGCTGTGCAGGCGGGAGCGGCAGGTCTTCCAGCCAGGCGCCACTGGCCTCTGTGCTAGTGGGGAACGTGCTCAGCGGCGCAGCTCCCGTTCCAGCCAGGCGCGCTGCCCCCCCTCGGCTTCCAGCGCCTGCCCAGCCAGCGTCAAAAAGCGCTCGGCGGCAGCTTCGGCGGCCGCCGTGGTGGTTCCGTACGTGGCCGGGTCGCGCAGCAGTTCGCGCAGCAGCGGGAAGACTGGCGTGGCCGGGTGCAGTGTTGCCCCCACCCGCACATCGGCTGGCCAGTTCAGCAACCAGTCCAGGGCGTAGGGCGCAGGTTCCAGCACACAGCCGCCAGGGTAAGGAATCCGGCCTGGCGCAGGAAAGGTCACGGCGTCACTCATACAGCCAGCATGCGCCTCAGGAGACAGGGTTGACCAGAGAGAAGAGCACGAATGGAGGTTTAGCCGAGGGACAGTGATGCAACTGGCGAACGGTTGACAGGCGGCCCTCTTCCAGATGTCTGTGCTGCTGGTGGGACAGAGCAGGACCGCTCTCTCCCCTTCAGCCTCAGAGACCGCCGTTCCGAACGCCAGAAACACCCGACGCCACAGCTGCTCCCCAGCACACCCCACAGAAAAGAGGCCGCACGGGCCTCTCTTCTCCTTCCCCGTCCTGTTTAACCCACCGCTGGAGAAGTTTCCAGGGCGCTCAGTACGGCGCGGGTAAAGGTCGCCGTGTCGGCCTGGCCGCCCAGGTCGCGCGTGGGGTGCGCCCGCAGCGCCAGGGCCACGGCGCGGTCAATCTGGTTGGCGGCGTCGGGGCGTTTCAGGCCGTGGCGCAGCAGCATGCCGGCGCTCTGAATGGCAGCGGCGGGGTTGGCGATGCCCTTACCAGCAATATCCGGTGCGCTCCCGTGAATCGGCTCGAACAGTCCTGCACCGTCGCCCAGCGACGCGCTCGGCATCAGGCCCAGGCTGCCCGGAATCACGGCGGCCAGGTCGCTGAGGATGTCGCCAAACAGATTTTCCGTGACGATCACGTCGTAGCGGCTGGGGTTGGCCACGATGAGCATGGCCACGCTGTCCACATACTCATGGTTCAGGTGCACCGTGCGGTACGAGCGGTCACGCAGCGCCTGCACGTCGCGGCGCCACAGTTCAGAAACCTCCAGCACGTTCGCCTTGTCCACGCTGGTGACGCGGCCCTTTCGCTGCTCGGCGGCCCAGAACGCGACTTTGGCGACCCGCTCCACCTCTGGGGTGGTGTACCGCATGGTGTTATAGGCCGCCCCACCCTCAATCTGGCGGTCTCCATCAAAGTAGATGCCGCCCAGCAACTCACGCACAATCAGGATGTCCACGCCGCGCGCCAGATCGGGTTTCAGGGGCGAGAGGTGTTCTAGGCCCGGCTGAACGCGCACCGGGCGCAGGTTGGCGTAGCAGCCCAGTTCTTTACGCAGCGCCAGCAGGCCGGATTCTGGTCGCAGGGCGCGGGGCAGGCTGTTCCAGGGGCTGTCGTGCGCGCCGCCCACCGTACCCAGAAGCACCGCATCGGCGTCTTTCAGGGCGTCACGGGTGCGCGGGGGCAAGGGGTCGCCGTACTGGTCGTAGGCGCCGCCGCCGATAGCATGTTCTTCCAGGGTCAGGTCGGGGGCCACTTCGCGCAGCACGGCCACTGCCGCCGCCGTGATTTCGGGGCCGATACCGTCGCCTGGCAGGGTCACAACTTTGGACATAGAAACTCCTTTGAAGGGGTGTGGAAGGTTGGCTGTGTGAAGAGAGAGGGAAAAACCCTACAGCCTCCGCTCTACACCTTCTTGCTCTTTCATATATTCCAGCCAGCCGCCCGCCTGTTGCACGTCCAGGGCAAACTGGGGCACCGGCACAAAGGTCAGGGTCTGCCCGGTGCGGGTGTTGGTGATGGTGCCGCCGGCCAAGTCCAGCTCGGCCGGGTCGCCGTCCTGAAAGGCCTCGACAATCCCGTCGCATTCCAGGGCCAGGAAGCCGTTGTTGATGGCGTTGCGGTAGAAGATGCGCGCAAAGTTGGGAGCAATCACGGCCCCAACCCCCGCCCCCCGCAGCGCCCACACCGCATGTTCACGGCTGGACCCACAGCCAAAGTCGGCTCCGGCCACGATGATGTCACCCGCCTGCACGCGCCGCACAAAGCCCTGGTCGTAATCTTCCATCGCGTATTTCGCCAGTTCGCTTTCTATGTCGGTGGTCAGGTGGCGGGCGGGAATAATTTCGTCGGTGTTGATGTGATCGCGGGCAAAGACGTGCACGGTGGGCATAGAAACTCCTTAGGTAGAAAACGCAAGATTCAACAGCAGAGCCAAGGCGCCCGTGACCGGAACACCCAGGGGCGGCCATATTGCCGAACGCTGGTGGTGCTGCGCGGTAGCCAGGCCCAGACAGATCAGCCACAGCGCTGCCCACAGCACCCATGACACCGGAAAGGTCAGGTGACGCCACGCCACCGATTCATCCAGAGTGAATTTCATCAGCAGGGCGACAGGCACTGCAGTCACCGCGCTGGCCTGCACCAGCCGCGCCCGGTCGACAGGCCAGCGCCACAGGCCATAGCCCAGCCAGGCAGCCCACAGCAGGGCACCCAGGCTAAGCAGGCCCGGCACGGTCATCTCAGGCGTCTCCAGCGGCGAAGGCCCGCAGCTCCTCGGGCACTTCCTCGCCGTACAGGTCGCGCCAGGCAGCGCCATCAAAGGTCACCTCAGATTCCATGAAGGTCTGAGCCAGTGGGTCGGGGTCCGTCAGAGCGTCCACCGGCACGTCCAGCCGCACGGCCACGGGCACCGGCAGCGCGGCGCCTTCGGGCACACTCAGTTCGTCCGCAAAGGTGCCCAGCAGCAGCTCGGTGGTCCACTCGGCCCACTCGGCCGGGTCGCCAGCTCCAGTGGCGTCTTTCAGTTCGGTGCGCAGGCGCTCGGCGTCCTCATCGGGCACCTCGCCGGGCGCCCACTCTATGCGGCCATCGGCGTAGACGGTCACGGCCACCGTGTCCAGGTCAAAGATGTCTGCCAGTTCAGGGGGAAGGCCGTCCTCGGTGGCCTCGCCGTCTTCATAGGAAATCCAGGTGTCACCGTTTTCGGTGTAGCTGCTGCCGCCCGCCTGCGGGGTGACCTCGACATTGCCCAGGGTGGCGAAGGCCAGGCTCAGGGGCGACTGCAAGGGGGCGGGCTGGCGCAATTCAAAGGTCACACGCCGGGCCAGAGGGGCAGGCGCCGCCTCGTCCTGCACGGCGTCCTGGTGCAGGGCCAGCCAGCCGGCGTCGTCCTCGCCGTGCCACTCGCGCGTCAGGGCTTCCAGGGCTTCAAGCAGTTCAGCAGGTGGCTCGGGTTCGATGTCCACGCGGCCCTCGCGCCACTGCTCGGCGCGGTAGGCGGCCACCACTTCACCCTGAAGGCGCGCCGCTGGGTGCTGCATCAGGTAATTCAGGGCCGCGCGGGGGTCGGCGTTGGACGGAAACGAGGTCCACTTCTGGCCGTCAAACGAGTGCCCTTCTTCACGGACCCGCACCCGGCCGCCTTCCACGCGCAGGTCACGGCCCTCGGGCTTGGCCCCAATCGCCAGTTCGCCGGTCAGGCGGCGGTGCGGCGGCACGGGGATGGTCTCCACGTCCTCGGCCGTGTCCAGAAACTTGTCCACCCGCCCGTGCATGACCAGTTGCGTGCGGTAAGCGCTGTTCCAGGCCGCGCCGTAGGGGTGCGCCAGCTTCAGGGCCGATGCCAACTCTTCTCGCAGCCGGGCGTCCTCAGGGGCCCTGACGAACGTCAGCACCCCATCGGCGTCCATCAGGGCTTCAAAGGGATGCACGGCGGGCATCAGGCCCAGTTGTTTGCGTCGTTTGGCTTCTCCCATAGCGGTTAGCTTAGACCGGCCTGCGCAGCCTGGGGCGGGGTGAGGCGTCGGCGCCCTAGGCCCGTAACCGTTCGCGCAGCGCCCACACTACGACGAACAGCGCTATGGGCCTGACGGGCGACACCCCTAACTTCAGGAGGCCCACCAGCACCAGCCCACTGGCGCCCGCCACGATAGCTTGCCGGGCGACCTCCCAGAACCGGTCGCCAGAACGCCACCAGGCCATGAAAAGGACGAGCGTGAGCGCCAGCACCAGGCCTCCGGGCACCGCCTGCGCGGCGCGCCTGGACAGCGGCAGTTGCTCGGCGCCCAGCAGGCGAAAGGCCAAGACCATGCAGGCCAGCACGTAGCCCCCAAACAACCCTCCCTGCGCCCAAATCTCCACTGTTAATCGGCAGCATTGTACTCACGCGGGTCGCTGATGTAGCCCGCAATGGCGCTGGCGGCCACCGTCGCCGGACTGGCCAGGTAAACCTGCGCGCTGGGGTCGCCCATGCGGCCCACGAAATTGCGGTTGGAACTGGAGATACACACGTCGTCCGGGCCCAGCACCCCCGAATGCATGCCCAGGCAGGCCCCACAACTGGGGTAGCTGACGCTGGCGCCGGCGTCCACGAAGACTTCTAACAGACCTTCCTGCGCCGCCTGTTTCCAGATGGCCTGGGTGGCGGGCACCACGATCATCTGCACGTTCTCGGCCACCTTGCGGCCCCGCAGAATCCGTGCCACATCGCGCAGGTCGCTGATCCGGCCGTTGGTACAGCTGCCCACGTAGGCGTGAGTCACAGCGATCTGGTCGCTGCCCGCCACCCGCCCGTTGCTGGGAATGTGGGGGTAGGCCACGGTGGGCTCGACCGCGCTGGCGTCAACCTCGACCACCACCTTGTAGGCCGCGTCCGGGTCGGAGTGATATTCGGTGTACTGCTCGGGCGAGACGCCGCGCGCCGACATGTAGGCCCGCGTGGTGTCATCCACCGCCACGATGCCGGTTTTGCCGCCGGCCTCAATCGCCATGTTGGTGAGGGTGAAGCGGCCTTCCATGTCCAGCGCGTCGATGTAGTCCCCGACCCACTCCATGACCATATAGTTAGCGCCGTCAGCCCCAATCCGCTTGATGACCTCCAGCACGATGTCTTTAGGCGTGACGCCCGGCTGCGTCTGCCCCGTGACCCGAATGAGCATGGTCTCGGGCACCTTGAACCAGACCTTGCCCGCGTAGATGGCGCCGGCCAGGTCGGTGCTGCCCACGCCTGTGGCAAAGGCGCCCAGTGCCCCAGCGTTGCAGGTGTGGCTATCACCGCTGACCAGGGTCTGCCCCGGCTTCATCAGGCCCGTGTTTTCCAGCACCACATGGGCGATGCCGCCGCGCCCCACGTCGTAGAAGTGCTTGATACCTTTGGCCTGCACCCAGCTCTTGAGCTTCTGGTACATCTTGGCGGCCTTGATGTTCATGGCGGGAACGCTGTGGTCAGGGACCGCCACAATCTGGTCAGGATTGAACACCTGGTCCATGCCGCGTTCTTCCAGCATGCGCAAGGCAGCGGGCGTGGTGATTTCATGGCACAGGACCCAGTCGGTGGCGCACTCCAGCAGTTGGCCGGGCACCACCCGGTCGTGCCCACTGTGCGCCGCCAGAATCTTTTCCGCGATAGTCATTCCCATAAGAATCCCTCCAAACAAAAAGCCCCCGGCGCAGGTGGCCGGGGGCGCGGTGAATGAACGCTAGGCTGCGCTCAACGCCCCCAACGAAGAAGAAGAAGGTTGGTCTGGGCGGTGAACATGGCGGCAGTGTACGGGGTACGGCGAAGGGGCTGGAAAATTGGTGTAGATGGGTGCGAATCAGCAAAGTTGCCTGATGACTTTCTGATGAGAGGCCTGCCCCCGTCGGGTGGATAGGCTGGTCGGCGGGTCAGTGGTCAAGTTCGTATGTCAAACCGTTTAAGGTCCATTAGAATCCTGAGCGGCTATGAAGAAACTGCACCTTCCCACCGCCATGCTGGGCCTGACCGTTCTGCTGACCGCCTGCCCTCAGCCTGATCCGCCGCAGCCTCCTAAACCAACTCCCTTCGCCTTCACGGTCAATCTGACTGGTGTCAGCTCTGCACCCGTCAAGGTCACGAACACCACGACGAACGCCGTCTTGAATGAAGGGGCGCTGGCCAGTGGGAAGACGTTCAGCGACCTGAGCGCCGGCACTGTGCTGAAGATTGAGCCCGGTGCAGTGAACGGGTACACTGCGCCTGCGGCTCAGACCGTGACGCTGGACGCGAACAAGACGGTGACGCTGGAGTACAAGGCCGTACAAGCCCCCGGCAACGCTGTTAAGAATGACAGCATTCAGGGCACGGTGACGGGTATTCCTTACGCGGGTAAAGTCGTGCTGGCGGATGCCAGAGGATTTGATGCGAAGAACGCAGGGACCCTGAGTGCCTCTGGCAGCGTGTCACTGCCACTTAATGTTGCCCCAGCAAACCTTTTCCCCATTCTGCCCACTTATGGAAGCGACTGCACCTTTACTGGCACAGCTAGCGACAATCCCAGCGTCCGCTTCTTCACCTCAATGGATGTCATGAACGCCGAAGAAGACCTGTTGGCCTCTATTGAGGAAATTGCGTTAACAGGTGCAGTTGCTGGTAGTCGTGTCGTTCGCGTGTACAGCACCTCAGCGGCAACGATTAAGGGCACAGTAAACTGCATGTACACAGGCAGCTACACCTTGGACCTAACGCTACAAGCGGGCTGGAACGCGATCACCTCAAGTTCGACCGCGTCAAGCTCTGGCCTGAAAAGCGTCACTGGCGATGTCCGCAGTGAGCTGCGCGCCAGATTATATGAGCCCCGCGTCACGGTCCAACTGCCCGACGCCGCGCTTGATTTTACCGCCAACGATACGGTGACTGTTCCCGTTAACTTCTATCAAGACGGAGCCTTCAACGGTCAGGTCAGCTTGAGCACCAGTTTTCCCGGCCTGACGGTGGAGCCGGCCACGCTGACGCTTCCTGCCCTCAGCACCCAGAGCGCGGGCGCCGCAGCCTACCTGCGTGGCCTGGGCCTTTCGCCACAGCGCGTCAAGACCAATCTGACCTTCCGTTACAGTGGCGGCTACGCTGAAGGGCCATTCCGCCTGATAGTCAAAGACGCCGCAGGTAAAGAGGTAGGCGGGGGCAGCGGTACTTTTGATGCGCGGCGCCCAGGTATCGGGCTGAGCGTCTCCGATTCTTACAATCTCGTCTTGCGCCCCGAAAAGACACTGAATATTAATGTCAGTGCGCAGAGTATTGGGGGCTTTACCGGAGACGTGACTTTTAGCGCCACCGACCTGCCCACAGGCGTGACAGTTACGCCAGTCACTAAGTCTCTCAGCAACTTCGCTTCGGCGCCCGTTACACTTCAGGCCGCTGCCAACGTCGTGCCCGGCGCCTATAGCATCACTATGACGGCTGAAGTCAACGGTGTCATCAAAGCCACAAGTAAGGTGAATATCACCATTCCTAAGCCGAGCGTGAGTATCTCGGTGCCCTTCTACAGCAATGTGTCAGTTCATCAGGGTAGTGAAAGTACCGTTTCGGTTGATGTCAGAAGTGTGGAAGGCTTTACTGGAGCCACCACTGTCACACTGACAAACCTGCCAGCTGGGGTGACAGCCACAGCGAAGCCGGTCAACATTACTCCTGGTACCACCACAACGATGCAGATTCCGGTGCGTGCCGCCGCCGACGCTGGGCTAGGCAATGCGACTATCACTGTTACCTCGCCTGACCTGACCTCGAACTCTCAAGACACCACAGTTACGTTGAGCGTGCGTCCGGCCCGCACTGCCCTGAACGGCAGTGTCAGCCAGGCAACGCGCGCCACTGAAGGTGTATGGGGCATCACTGGCGGTCAGTATGACAACGCGGCAGGCATTTATATGTCGGCCCTCACCCGCTTGACCATGGCGGGCGCGGCTACCACAGTCTATGTACCTGGTGCGTCCCCGCGCCTGATTACCACCAGCGGCGGCATCATCGCTGGCGAGGCCACGAAAGAAGTGCTGATCAGCGATACAGGGATCAAGACGACTTTGCCTGCGGGCCCTAGCAATGCCGTAGTGATGAGTAGCCAGACAGATAGCCTGGGCCGCGTCTGGCTGATCCGGCGGGTCATAAGTGGTGTGGGCGGCTACACGGATAACCTCGCCGTCTGGAACCCCAGCACCGGCACCGTGCAGGACGTGAACGTTGAGGCCAACTACGGTTACTCTGGTGGGCAGTTCATCTTTAGCCCAGATGGCAAAAAGGCGCTGTACATCAACGAGTCCATCGGTGACACGCTTAAGATTGATACGGTTGCTACCACAGCCAGCAAACTGACGATGGTAAGTGGTGCCAGCGGTGGCGCTATTGCCAATGACGGCACTGTTTGGTTTAGCACCTACAACCAACTGGCCCGCGTCAATGCCGACGACAGTGTGACCAAGTTCAACGTCAACGTTGGGCGCCTGAAGGGATTCGACTTTAATAACTCCGGTGTGCTGTGGGGGGCTGATTCCTACTCAGTGTTCCGGGTTAACGCTTCTACGAGCGCCGTAACCTCTATCACGGTAGGCGACATTACCTCGGCAGTCCTGGCGACTTCAGGTGGCCTCAATGTTATTACGCAGGAGTATCTGGTCTCTGGCAATCGGCCTTACTACCTGTCTTATCTGAAGTAAGCTCCGATACGGGAAAGGCCGCCTCTTCCGATCAGGAACGAGGCGGCCTTTCTTATCGTCCTTGCGCCTCTATTCCTACCCCAAATCCAGATCAATCATCGGCGGCGCCTCTGCCCTCACAGGCTCTGCCGTCCGCTGCACGTTGGGAATGGCCACTGGCGTACTGCGGTCCAGTGGTTCATGGGCCTGCCCAGGCTGCACCCAGACGGTGCCGGGGCTAGCAGGACCGCCCAGTGGGCGCGGGCTTCGGGGCTGGGCCTGCTGGCGGGCGGCGCGAATGATGCCGTCTACCTCTTCTTTACTCAGCAGGCCTTTTTGTTCCAGGGTGCCCAGAATGCCCAGCACCATCTTGCGGGTGAACTCGGCTTCTGTGGCGGGGTCTTTGGTGCTCATACGCAACAGGGTAGCGCGGAAGTGATGTCCCACCAGGGCGCGCGGCGTTCCGTGAAGTGGGCCAGGGCACGGACGACGAACAGCTAGGGAATGATATCCTTGTGCCCGTCTGAAAGCGTGGTGTGAATGGTCACCCACACGGCATAACAAGTCGCCCTACAGTGGCTGAGGGCGAACGCAGGTCGGCAACACAGGGCAAAGCTGCCGAGGAGGAGTTAAGGATGTACCGAGGAAGAGAAGGGCAGTGGGCCTTCCTGCTTCACCGCCTGTCAGGGCTGGCGATTCTGACTTATTTGCTGCTGCACGTCTTCAGCATTGGGTCGTTTATTTTTGGCGAGCGCTTTTACATGGCCATTCACGAGACCTACGACTTGTGGCCCTTCCGGATTGGGCTGTTGTTTGTCACGGCCGGCGTGGTGTATCACGCCTTTAACGGGCTGCGCATCATCATCATGGACTTTACGGGGTTTGGCGTCGCCTACCAGCGGCAGATGTGGTACGGCGTGCTGCTGATCAGCGTGGTGGCCTTTATTGGCGCGGCCTGGACACTGTACCCGCGCCTGATGGGAGGCTACTGATGATTCGCGCCCGCACCTTCACCGATGCCCGGCAGCAGTCCCACAATAATGCCGAACTGAACTGGTGGATTTTCATGCGGATCAGCGGCCTGATTCTGGTGTTCCTGATTCTGGGGCACATCTACATGACCTTTATTCAGGTCAGTGAATCGGACGCCACCTTTGACGCTGTGGTCAATAAACTCGCCAGCCCCGCCTGGAAGTTCTACGACTGGCTGATCCTGGCCCTGTCCCTGATGCACGGGGCCAACGGCGCGCGCTACTCCATTGAAGATTACGTGCGCTCGCGTCCCAACCGGGCCTGGGTCAAAGGCGTGTTTTACACCGTCATTGCCCTGGTGTTCGCGTTTGGCACTGTGGGCCTGTTCTCCATCTAATCCGGCAAAGGAAGACTGAAAATTATGCATCATCGTTATGACGTGCTGGTGGTCGGCGCAGGCGGCGCAGGGCTGATGGCCGCGCTGTACGCCGCCAAGGGCAACGTGAGCGTGGCCTGCATTTCCAAGCTGTACCCCACCCGCTCACACACGGGCGCGGCGCAGGGCGGCATCGGCGCGGCGCTGGGCAACGTGCAAGAAGACCACTGGGAATGGCACATGTTCGACACCGTCAAGGGCGGCGACTATCTGACCGACCAGGACGCCGCCGAGGTGTTCGCCAAGGACATCATTGACGCTGTGTACGAGCTGGAACACATGGGTCTGCCCTTTTCGCGTACGCCTGAGGGCAAGATTGCCCAGCGCAAGTTCGGCGGCCACACCCGCGACTTCGGCAAGGCGGCCGTGGAGCGCAGCTGCTACGCCAAGGACCGCACGGGCCACATGATTCTGCAGACGCTGTACCAGCAGAACGTTAAGGCGGGCACCACCTTCTTTAACGAGTTCCATGTCACCGACCTGCTGATTGAAGATGGCCGCTGCCGGGGCCTGGTGGCCTACGAACTGTCCACCGGCGAGCTGCACACCTTCCATGCCAAGGCTGTCATCTTGGCGGCGGGTGGCTACGGACGCGTGTTCAAAATCACCTCGAACGCCCTGACTCTGACCGGCGACCTGATGAGTATTTATTACCGCAAGGGGCTGCCGCTGGAAGACATGGAGTTCTACCAGTTTCACCCCACCGGCCTGGCCAAGCTAGGCATTCTGGTGACTGAAGGCATTCGCGGTGAGGGCGGCATTCTGCGCAATGACAGCGGCGAGCGCTTCATGGAGCGTTACGCCCCCACCATTAAAGACCTCGCGCCGCGCGACATCGTGTCGCGCTCGATCATCACGGAAATCCGTGAAGGCCGGGGCGTGGGCCGCGATAAGGACGCCGTCAACATTGACCTGACGCACCTGCCGCGCGAGGTCATTGAAGGCAAGCTGGCCGAAATTACCGACCTGGCGCGGACGTACCTGGGCATGGACCCGGTTAAGGACCTCGTGCCGATTCAGCCCACGGCGCACTACGCGATGGGCGGTATTCCCACTGACCTCAACGGCCTGTGCCTGAGTGATGGGTCCGGCGGCAGCATTGAAGGGCTGTATGCGGCGGGCGAACAGGCCTGCGTCTCGCTGCACGGCGCCAACCGCCTGGGCACCAACAGCCTGGGAGACCTCGTGGTGTTCGGCCGCCGGGCGGGCATCTACGCTGCGCAGTACGCCCGTCAGGTCGAATACCCCGACATGCCCGAGGGCGCGCAGCGGGACAGTCAGGACCTGCTGGACCGCCTGCGCGATGCCAGTGGCAAGGACAACGCCGCCGCCATCCGCAAGGAACTTCAGGAATCCATGATGAACAACGTCGGGATTTTCCGGAACGGCAAGGACATGGAAAAACAGGTCGGCATTGTGCAGGAACTGAAGGCGCGCTACCGCAACGTCAGTGTGTCGGACCCCAGCCGCCGCTACAACAGCGAGCTGATCGAGGCGATGGAACTGGGCTTTATGCTCGACTGCGCCGAAGCCATGACCAGCAGCGCCCTGAACCGCACCGAGTCGCGCGGGGCCCACGACCGCGAGGACTACGCCGAGCGCGACGACACCAACTGGCTGAAGCACACCATGGCCTACAAAGACCTGAACAACGACGGCAACGTCGTCATCGGCTACAAGCCGGTGGCCCTCAAGGGCTTCACACGGGCCTTTGAACCCAAGCCGCGCGTGTACTGACCCGTCTCTGCCCGGTGAAGGGGCTCTTTGCTCACTCTTCACCCCAGGCAAAGCGAGTAGGAAGAAGAGGCCGGACTTCCCTGGAGGCCCCGCAAATGAGCCGCCATGAACGCGCCGGAATCCAGCTGACCCCGCAAGGAACCCCATGACCCAGATGACTGCCCCCACCAGCACCAGCGCCGCCCCCGTGGGCGTGCTCATGCTGAACCTGAAAGTCAAGATTCTGCGCTTTGACCCCGACAAGGACAAGAAAGCGCACTGGACCACCTACGATGTCGAAGCCCAGCCGGGCGACCGTGTGCTGGACGTGATTAACCACGTCAAATGGTACCTGGAGCCCAGCCTGACCTTCCGCCGCTCGTGCATGCACGGCATCTGCGGCAGCGACGCCATGCTGATTAATGGCCGCAACCGCCTGGCCTGCAAGACACTGGTGCGCGACGTGGCCAAGAACGGCGGCACCATTACCGTCGAGCCGATTCGCGGCCTGAAGGTCGAGAAGGACCTGCTGGTGGATATGGAGCCGTTTTTTGACTCCTACAAGGCCATCATGCCGTACTTCATCAACGAGTCACCGGCTCCTGCCACTGAGCGCGTTCAGAGTGAAGAGCAGGCCGAGCGTATGGCGCACTCCAGCAACTGCATTCTGTGCGCCTGCTGCACGACTTCCTGCCCGATCTTCTGGGTGAACGGCTCTTACCTGGGGCCGGCGGCGATTGTGCAGGCCCACCGCTTCATCTTTGACACCCGCGACGAGGCCACGCACCAGCGCCTGGGCATTTTGAACCAGAACACGGGCGTCTGGCGCTGCCGCACCGCATACAACTGCACCGAGGCCTGCCCGCGCGACATCCCGATCACCCAGTTGATTGAGGAAGTCAAGCGCGCCGTGATGTACGGTCAGGCGTAAGACGTAGCAGCACAGGGAGTCCCGGCCACCGCGCCGGGGCTTTTTGTTAGGTGGAGGTTGGCTATGAAACCTCTCTACCGCCTGTAAACAAGAGGATGCCTTTCGTCCAACTCCTCAGGGGCGGCCCTCAGACCAAGAGGCTTGGAGTTCGGGAGACAGGCAATCTTCCATTCCGCACGCCGGGTTACCAAGGTCATGCCTTTACATCACTCTGCGCCACTGCTCGTACACCTTCCGCCTGTTGCGTTGACCAATTGGGAAAAGGCCGGGGTGTCCCCCCTCTCTTGCTTACCCCTCCGACACTGTCCCGAGCCCCTTGAATGCTTGCCAAGCCTGCTGGGCTTTCACCGTCTTCGCGCACAGGGGGTCAGAGATTTTCTGAACTTGCTCGGACTCCAGCCTTCCCAGAAACCCTACTCTCCGAGTCCGTCTTCCCTAACTGGCCACAGCGTCCTGGGTATAGACCCGGTGGCCACCGCTCCGCTTGGCGGCGTACATCCGGGCGTCGGCCAGCGCCAGCGCCGCGTCGAGATCGGGGGCCGTGGCCTGCACCACCCCGATGCTGGCAGTAACCCCCAGCGCCTCGGGCAGGCCCCAGCGGTGGGTCACCAGCGCGTCGGCCAGGAGGCTCAGGTCAGCGGCCAGGTCTGGGGCACCTAGCCCCGCCCCTGAAGGACGCACTACCACAAACTCCTCGCCGCCGTAGCGGGCGCACAGGTCGCCGGGCCGCAGAGCCGCCTGCAACAGTCCCGCCACACCGCGCAGCACCTCATCACCAACATGGTGGCCAGCAGTGTCGTTAATGCGCTTGAACTTGTCCACGTCCAGCAGGGCCACCTGCGCAGGCTGAAGGGGCGTGGCCAGCGCCAGGACGGCGGCGCCTGCTTCCATCAGGTGCTGGCGGTTATACAGCCCGGTCAGCCCGTCGCGGCGGCTCAGTTCCTGAATGTGGTCGTGGGCGGCGCGCAGATCACTCAGGGCCGTTTCCAGCTGCACCGCCCGTCCCCGTTCCCGCTCGGCGTCGGCACGTGCCTGGGCTGTGCAGTGCCAGACTTCTAGGGCGCGCATGGTGCGCTCGCGGCGAGTGCCTTCGGCGGCCTTCCAGTTCTCGCTGTGCTGGCGCTCGGCGCTCAGAGCGCCGGCCAGGTCACCTGCCTCTTCCAGAGCCAATGACAGGGCGTGCAGCAGTTTGGGCTGCTCCCACAGGGTCACGAGTGGCAACTCGGCGCGCAGCCGCCCGGCCGCCTGCGCGCCCTGTCCCCTGGCCCGCAGCAACTGGCATTCTGTGACCAGCAGGTCGCTGCGAGTCTGCCGGATCGACAGGGGCGGCAAGGCATTCAGGGTCGCCAGATGCGCCTCGGCCGCTTCCAGGTCGCCCTCGGCCAGGGCGTCTTCAGCCAGCACCATGCGGGCCACGGCGTACAGGTCAGGCCAGGCGTCGGCGGCCAGGGTCAGGACCATGTTCAGGTGGTGCCGACGTTCCTCGGCGGTCAAGCCCAGGGACGCCGAGTAGGACGCGATATTGAGGTGCGCCACGATCAGGGTATCTAGCTCACCTGCGGCGCGGGCGCCGGCAATCACTTCACGCAGCGGCCCCAGCACCCGTTCGGGCGCAATATCCAGAAAGAGGTTAGTCAGGTCGTGCCGGGCGCGCCACTCGCCGTTCACGTCACCGCACGCCTGAGCCACCCGTAATTCTTCAGCATATAGGAGGTGGGCCTGATCGATTTCCAGCGAATCGGACAGGATGTTGGCCTGCACATTCAGGGCGCGGCCCCGCCACGGACCAGCCAGGTCCGGCAGCACCGTCACCAGACTCTGCATGGCCCGGTCAGGCGACCCCTCGCGCCAGTCCAGATAGGCCTGAACGACCGTCAATTCCGGCGAGGCCCGGCGAGTGCCGAGCTCAGCGCGCACCCCACGCGGGTCGCGGTTGCGGGCCTGCCACAGCTCTTCCATAGCTCCCGTTATAGGGGCCGCACCCTGACAAGTCTGTGGCAGGGTGCGGCATCAAGGCCGGGTGATACGGCTTCTGTCTGTACCGCTGACAAACCGGGAGGGCACCGATTGGCCAACTGCACGCCCAGAACCCGTTTTTCTTCTCGCTCTCCTGTGGACTTGAAGAGCGGCTTTACAAAGCCGTGCTACTCCGCTCGGAGTCCATGATCTCTACGATTCAATCAGCGTCCATAGGAGCGAGTCAACTTCGCTCCCGTTCACCGTTCAGTCTTTTGACACTTCGGGAAGCCACTGCCCTTCTTCTAGCAATGTCAGAAAAGCGGCCACCACCTGCGGGTCGAAGTGGAGGCCGGCCCCGCGCTGAATCTCCTGCACCACCTCCACGTGCGACCACGCCGGCTTGTAGGGCCGCACCCGGCCCAGCGCGTCGTAGACATCGGCCAGCGCCACCACCCGGCCCACCAGGGGAATGGCCTCACCGGCCAGGCCACGCGGATAGCCGCTGCCGTCCCAGCGCTCATGGTGGGTCCAGGCGATTTCCTCGGCCATGGTCAGCAGCGCCGAGTCACGCCCGGCCAGCATCTGGGCACCGCGCGCCGCGTGGGTCTGCATCAGCGCCCATTCGTCGGGGCTCAGGCGACCTGATTTCAGGAGCACCTCGTCGGGAATGGCAATCTTGCCGATGTCGTGCAGGCGCGCGGCCAGTTGCAGCATGGCGACTTCTGAAGCGGGCAGACCCAGCCGCTGAGCCAGTAGGGCCGCCAGAGTCCCCACGCGCCGCGTGTGGTCGGCGGTTTCCGAATCCCGGAACTCGGCCACCACCGCCAGGCGTTCCAGCAGGGCAAAGTGGCTGGCCTCCAGCTGGGCGGTGCGCTGGCGCACCAGGTCTTCCAGGGCCTCGGAGCGGCGGCGCTCCTTTTCGGCCTCGGCCCGGTGCTGCTGGGTTTCCAGTCGGAAGCGGGCGAGCTGAAAGCGCGTCTCGTTGGCCTCGTCCCGCAGGGCCAGTTCAAGGGTGTGGGTCCGGCGCTGGGTGTCCAGGGCCAGGGCCAGGTCGCCGGCCTGCTCCTGCACCCCAGCCGTCTGACGCAGCACGCTGACCAGACCGCTCTGCGCCCCAGCCGCTTCCATCAGGGCACAGGCCACGTGAAGGGTCCTCAGGGCCCCAGCAAGGTCGCCGCGCCGCTGCTGCTGCCGGGCCTGCTCTTTGTGCAAATAGGCCTCGCCCAGCCGGTCCTGCGCCGTGCGCGCCGCCTCAAAGCTCCGCTTCAGCCAGGCCTCAGCCACGTCCTCAAAGCCCCGGTCAAATTCCACCTGGGCCAGGGCTGCCGCCGCTGTGCGCAGCAGCCGCGCGTCGTTCATGCGCGCGGCTATCTCGGCGGCCTCGGTCAGCAGCGGGACGGCCTGAGCCAACGTCGTGCGGCCTTTCTCCGGGTCGTGGTCCAGAGTGGCCATGCCCAGGTCGGCATAGGTCTCGCCCAGGTAGGCCAGGCCGTACCCGACGCTGCGCTCCTGGCCCAGCGCCCGCTGCATTTCCACGCCCCGCAGGTGCAACGGCACCGCCGCCTCGTATTCCATGCGTTTGTGGAGGGTCAGGCCCAGGGCCTGCACCGCGTCTGCTTCTTGCAGGCGCGCTCCCATCGCCGCGTACTGACTCTGGGCCTCGCGCTGATAATCAATGGCCGCCGGGTCGCCCAGCTCGCCCAGTGTCTTGCCCAGGCACAGCGTGGCGTCGGCCAGCAGATAAGCCGCGCCCGGCCCAGTCGCCAGTTCAACGGCTTCGTTCAGCAGCGCCAGAGCAGCGCGCAGTTGCCCCGTCATCATGTGCCCCAGGCCCAGCAGGGTCAGGACTTCGGCCAGGAGGCGAGGATCACCCTCCTGACGTGCTAGCGGCAGGGCCTCTTCCATCAGAGGCAGGCACCGCCACACCTCGGCGGTGCGGGCGGCACGGGCCTCCTGAAGCAAAGTCTGCAGGTGCCCCGCCGGAAGAGGGGTCTCCTGGGAACGTGCAGCGTTCCCGTGCGACTCTTGCATGGTGCATTCTGACAGTTGCCGTCAGGGTTCGGGAGGCACCCCCGAAGAGGGTATGGAGAGGAAAACTCGGCCCTTCCACCCCACCTGAAAGCTGCTCAGGTCAGAGGGAGGCCCTCTCAGCGGCTCTGCTCAGCACACCCGTCCGCTCTGCATGTAAGCACCAAGATCTCCTGGTGAGTGCTGTTATTCATCCGGTGATGGATGACGGCTCGTCGGTCAGCGCAAGGCTCTGGCAGTTCAGGCGCGGCCCAGCAATTTATTCTGCTGGTAACGAGAGCAGCTGATCGGCTTCGCCGCACGGTCAGCGGCGGCCCAGTCTCTTTGCCCAGCCCTGGCTCAGAATTGCAGGGCGTAGCGCACGCCCGCGCCGTCAATGCACTCGCCCACCCCACGCTCTCGGGTGTCTACCGTCAGGGTGCAGGTCAGCAGTGCAGGTGGCTCGCCCTCGGCGCGGGCAATCAGGTTGCCGGTATAAGCGGGCACGGGCCGCCCAGCATCCACGCGCGTCTGGGCCGCCACAGCCGTCGGCTCGCCACTGACGTTGGATGTTCCAAACGCCACACTGACGCCCAGGCCGCCCGGCAGGCTGCCGCCCCCGATCAGGTAGGTGCGCCCGGTATAGGTGCGGCCACCGATGGTCAGCGTCGCGTTGTCCGGCGCAAAGGGGTCACCCAGGCGGGGGCTGAGGGTGCCCCGCGTGAAAGACACGGTGCCTTCGGCGCCGCTCTGGGTGTTCACGATGCGGCCAGGCTGAGCGGCAGTGACCGCTGGCGCACAGGCAGCCAGCAGGGTCAGCAGCGCCGCGCCAAGAAGCGTCTGTAGGGCAGT
Organism: Deinococcus betulae; assembly: GCF_020166395.1. Classification (NCBI taxonomy): domain Bacteria; kingdom Thermotogati; phylum Deinococcota; class Deinococci; order Deinococcales; family Deinococcaceae; genus Deinococcus; species Deinococcus betulae. Next base: position 27,621 of record NZ_JAIQXU010000035.1, read on the forward strand.
CATGGTGCGGCCAGTCTAGGCGCTGAACCCTGACCCAGCGTGAGGGTTACGCGCAGCGGGCTGCAGGCCCCCCCGACCTCCTACTGGGCAAACGCCTGCAAAAAGGCTTCCTGCTGGGCAGTTTCGACAGCGTGGGGACTACGGGCCTGGCGCACCAGGATCAGGGCGCTGTCAGCGTCCATGCCCGCCTGCACCAGCAGACACGCCGCCGTCAGGCCAGCGCGCCCCAGTCCACCCCGGCAATGCACGACCACGCACCGACCCTCAAGCAGATGCGTCATCAATTCGTCCAGGTACGACGCAAAATCGTCCGGGTCGTGCGGCGCCCGCCCATCGGGAATGGTATAGGGCACGACCTCCAGGCCATGTGTGCCAGCGGCGTCGTGGTAGCCGTCCATGCCCAGCAGGTCAAACTCAAAGTCCTCCAGCAGCGGCGCAATAACGCCCGCGCCCTGCTGCGCCAGGGTCCGCATATCGGTCAGCATGTCCCGGTCATGGGTCACACCGGGCTGATAGACGCTGCCCCCCTTCTTCCCCGGCGCGAAGGTCAGGCCCAGCTGGCCCGGCCACAGGCCCGTGGGCACCCAGTCAATGCGGATGGGCGACTGCGCACTTGTCATGGGCGCTCCCGGCGGATAGTCATAGGTTGACCCAACCTCGTAGACAGACTTTTCCATTCTCGATTCGTTGACATAGCCTCACCTGCTCTGGAAGCTTCAGCCTCAGAGGCGGTCCCTCGCCTTGCCCAATTCGTCATCATAGGCGCACCTGCTCTTCCTGGAGCCACCGCGCCGCGTCCAGCGCGTGATAGGTGATGATGGCGTCCGCTCCGGCGCGGCGCATGCCCGTCAGGGTTTCCAGCACGGTGCGGCGCTCATCCATGTAGCCGGCCTGGGCGGCGGCCTTGACCAGCGCGTACTCGCCACTGACGTTGTAGGCCACCACCGGCAGGTCAAACTCGCGCCTCAAGAGGCTCAGCACGTCCAGGTAGGCCAGGGCCGGCTTGACCATCAGGGTGTCGGCGCCCTGTTCGGCGTCCAGGCGGGCTTCGCGCAGCGCCTCACGGTGGCCGCCCGCCGGGTTCATCTGGTAGCCAGCGCGGTGCCCCACGCTGGGCGCACTGCCCGCCGCGTCCCGGAAAGGACCGTAGTAGGCGCTGGCGTACTTCACGGCGTAGCTCATGACGGGAATGTGGGCAAAGCCCGCCTCGTCCAGCGCGGCGCGAATGGCGGCCACCTGGCCGTCCATCATGGCACTGGGCGCCACCACGTCGGCCCCCGCCTGCGCCTGAGACACCGCCGTTTGTGCCAGCAGGGTCAGGCTGGCGTCGTTGTCTACCGTCCAGGCGTCGGCGCCGCTTAAGCCCGGCACCTCACACAGGGGGCCGCAGTGGCCGTGGTCGGTGTATTCACACAGGCAGGTGTCCGCGATGACTGTGACGCCTGGCACCTGCGCCTTGATGGCCCGCGTCACCCGCTGAATCACCCCCTCTTCGGCGTAAGCCTGGGTGCCCAGGGCGTCTTTGTGGTCCGGAATGCCGAACAGGATGACGCTGGGAATGCCCAGCGACAGGGCCTCCCGCGCCTGCTCCACGGCGCTGGCCACCGAGTGCCGGGACACACCGGGCATGGTCGCAATGGGCGTGACGTCCCCACGCTCATGGACGAACAGGGGAGAGATGAACTGAGAGGGGTGCAGCTGCACTTCCTGGGTCAGGGCGCGCAGGGCAGGCGTGCGGCGCAGGCGGCGGGGGCGGTCTTGCATGGCCTCACGCTAGCGCGGCCTGGCCGGGGCAAATGCAAACCCGCCCTGACCTCAGGCCAGAGCGGGTTCGGAGTGATGGGACAGCCTCTTTGCCCTACGCGCTGCCCAGCAGGCGGCGCACGGCAAAGCGGATGCGGCCCAGGCTGGCCACCTCGTCGAAGGCGGTCAGCAGAATCTGGTCGCCGTGGGGGGTCAGCAGTACGGGGCCGCCGTCCACATCCAGCAGCAGCTCCTGCCAGCCGCCGCTTTTCAGGTTGGTTTGCAAGCTGCCAATCACAGCGCGGCCAGCCGCCACCAGGGTCAGTTCGGGGCCGGTCTGCTCGTCACTCAGGCCCACTTTGGCGACCACCTGGCCGTCAGGGGCCACCAGCGCCGCGTGGCGCACGCCGCGCACCGACAACAGCTCACCAATCACGCGCCCTCCGGCCGGGGCAGGTTGGGCAGGTCCAGCACGATGCGGGCCAGCGTCTGCTGGGCGTTGCGGGTGTCGGTGCCGCGCGTCATGGCGGCCCCCAGAATAAAGTCGGCAATCGTGACTGCCACCACTTCAATGCGCTCGCTGGTAAAGGCGATGCGGGTGACCTCGCCCGCGCCCAGGCGGCGGCAAGTGCGGTCCATGCCGACCCGCAGGGCACTCAGTTCGGCGGCCAGCGCGTCGCCGCCGTCGCCGTGGCCTTCAATGGTCAGGCCGTCGGGGCCGACCAGGGCAGCGGCCACCACACCTGGCAGGGTCCGCAGAGGGTCAAGAATCACAGCGTGGCCTCCAGTTTGCGGGCGGTATCGCGGCCGTACAGCCGGGCCTGACCCAGGTTGCTGCGCCCGTCAATGGCCAGCAGCAGAAAGTAGTCGGTTTTGATGGGATGCAGGTACACCGCCAGACGCTCGCCCCGCAGGTACAGTTCACGGGTCTGCCCGCCGTTCAGCGTCACGTCGTAGGCGCTGCTGGCGGCGCGGAAGATGCCGGCGTGTTCGGCCACCATCAGGCTCAGGTCCAGGTCGGTGGTGCTGTGCCATTCAATCAGGAGGCCGTCTAAGCCAGCGAGAGCGGCGGCCCACGCGCCGTCCACGTCCTTCACAAGTTGGGAAAGGTGTTCGAGCATGCTGAGGACATCATAAGGGCCGGCGCCAGGCCAGGCACCGACACGCCCGGACAGCCCCGGTGGGGGCCACTGGGGGCACTGGCCCAGCTGGGCGCCGGGTCAGGGAGTTGCCAGCCGCTGCGCCAGCTGCCGCTGCTCGGCGAGGCTGAAGCCGTAGGCGTCCAGATAGGCGGCTGGGCTGCCCCAGATCTGGTCCAGATACGCCAGCGGGCGCAGGACAGCCTCCGGCGCGCTGGGCACGAAGGGCAGCAACCTGGTCCATTCCTCCGGCGTGCGGCGGGCCTGCTGGTCGGCGTAGAACTGGGTCAGGGCCAGGCCAGACGCCGCGTAATCTGCGCCAATCTGCTCTCTGGACAGGCCCGCCAGTTCGCCGCACAGGGCCGCCACCAGGCCTGTGCGGTCCTTGCCCGCGTGGCAGTGAATCAGCAGCAGCCCTTCAGGGGCGTCCAGGAGGGCACCCAGCACGGTCACCATCCCATTTGCGCCGTGTTCAAGCAGCGCCACACCGATGTCGGCGTTGCAGGGCGCGGCTGCGGTAAGGCAGCAGCGGCAGATTCAGGTAAGCCGGGTGGCCCAGAAACGGCGGCGGGTCCTGCCCCCGTTCAGCGCGGGTGCGGAGGTCCAGAATGCGGGCCACTCCCAACGCCAGCACGCCGCTTCTCCCCTGCCCACCCAGGCGGCTGAAGTTCCCGCTGCGGTACAGGCCGGGCAGGGTCTGGCGGAAGTTCAGGGCACCATCTGGCACAGGGGTCATGAGGCGTGACGATAGCTGGCCCCAGCCGCCGGGCGGGGTGGCCTGAATCCCGATATAGGCGCGGCTTTTAGGCTACAATAGGGCTATTGAGGGAGTCGGTTCTATTACGCCCCAGGCATAATTTCGTGATAGAATCTCTCCATTCCCGGAAAGGCCGGGCCTCACCATTCTGGCTGCCGGCTGACCCAGCTGCTGCAGCCGCCCTGACTGGAGCCACATGACTGGAATTCATCCTGTTGACATCACCAGCGAAGTCAAGACCAACTTCATCAACTACGCCATGAACGTGATCGTGGACCGTGCGCTCCCGGACGTGCGCGACGGTCTGAAGCCCGTGCAGCGCCGCATCATGTACGCGATGATGCTTGAAGGCCTGTACGCCAACCACAAGCACGCCAAGTCGGCGTCGGTGGTCGGCGAGGTCATGAAGAAGTACCACCCGCACGGCGACAGCAGCATCTACGACGCGATGGTGCGCCTGGGCCAGTGGTGGAACATGCGCTACCCGATGGTTCACCCGCAGGGCAACTTCGGGTCCATTGACGGCGATCCGCCCGCCGCCATGCGTTACACCGAAGCGCGCATGACCAAAGTGGCCGAGGAAGTTCTGGCCGACCTCGAAAAGAAGACGGTGGACCTCAAGCCCAACTACGACGAGACCACCGAGGAACCGTCGGTGCTGCCCAGCGCGGTGCCCAACCTCCTCATCAACGGCGCGTCGGGGATTGCCGTGGGCATGGCGACGAACATTCCGCCGCACAACCTCACCGAAATCTGCAATGGCCTGCTAGCGCTGATTGAGAACCCAAATATTGGCCTAGATGAGATGATGACCCACGTACAGGGGCCAGACTTCCCGACTGGCGGGCGCATTTCCAAAGCCGGCATCCGCGAGGCCTATACCACCGGGCACGGCGGCCTGAAGGTGCGCGGCAAGGCCCGCATTGACGAGAAAAACGGCCGCACGCAGATCATCATCTCGGAAATTCCCTATCAGGTGAACAAGACCAACCTGATTCAGACGATCAGCGCCATGTACAAGGCGGGCAAAATCCCGGACATCAGCGCCCTGCGCGACGAGTCGGACCGCAAGGACCCCGTGCGCATCGTGATTGACCTCAAGCGCGGCGCGATTCCCACACTGGTCCTGAATCAGCTGTACAAGTACACGCAGCTGCAAGGGACGTTTACCGTCATCAACCTCAGCATCGTGAACGGCGAGCCGCGCGTGCTGCCGCTGATTGACACCATGCAGTATTTCCTGGCCCACCGCCGGGACGTGGTGACGCGGCGCACCCAGTACGAGCTGGACAAGGCCCAGGAACGCGCCCACATCCTCGAAGGGCTCCTGAAGGCGCTGGACCACATTGACGAGGTCATCAGCCTCATCCGGGCCAGCAACACCGGCGCCGAGGCGCGCGACGCCCTGATGGCCCGCTTTGGCCTGACCGAAGTGCAGTCGCAGGCGATTCTGGACATGCGCCTGCAGCGGCTGGTGGGCCTGGAGCGCGAGAAGCTCCAGGGCGAGTACGACGAGCTGCAAAAGACGATTGCCTTCCTGCAGTCCATCCTGGGCGACGAGAAACTGCTGTGGCGCGAGATCAAGAAAGAAATCCGCCACATCCGCGACAGCTACGGCGACGAGCGGCGCAGCGCGATTACCCTGCTGGAAGAGGACATCAGCAAAGAAGACCTGATCGCCGTTGAGGACATGGTCATCACCATGACCAAGGCCGGCTACCTCAAGCGCACCAAGCTGGACGCCTACCGCGCCCAGAGCCGGGGCGGCCGCGGCGCGTCGGGCGGCAAACTGCGCGAGGAGGACGTGAATACCCGCGTCTTTGTGGGTAGCACGCATGATTACCTGCTGTTCTTCACCGACGCTGGGCGCGTGTTCCACGAGAAGATTTACGACCTCCCAGAAGCCGGGCGCGACGCCAAGGGCACCCACATTCGCAACCTGTTGCCCAGCCTGCGCGAGGACGAAAACATCGCCTCGGTGCTGAGCGTTGGGGGCTTTGACGAGACCGGCTGCTTCATCTTCGCCACCCGCAAGGGCATCGTGAAGAAGACGCTGATTACGGATTACGGCAACATCACGTCGGCGGGCCTGATTGCCATCAACCTGCAACCCGGCGATGAGCTGATTAGCGTGGGCATCGTGCAGGACGGCGACCATGTGGTGCTGGCGACCCGCAACGGCAAGGCCATGCGCTTTGAGAGCAGCGAGGTGCGGGACACGGGCCGCGCCACCCAGGGCGTCATTGGGATTCGCCTGCGCGACGGCGAGGATGACGCCGTGGTCAGCATGGCGCTGGTGCCGGGCAGCGACGTGGACAGCGAACTGCTGGCCGTCAGCGAATGCGGCCTGGGCAAGCGCACCCCCGTGGCCGACTACCCCGCCAAGGGGCGCGGCGGCATGGGCGTCATCACCCTGGATGTCACCGACAAGACCGGGAAACTGATGACCTTGGCGCGCGTGGGCGGCAACGAGGAACTGATGGTGCTGACCGAGAAGGGCACCGTCATCCGCACCCGCGTGGAAGAGGTGCGCGTGACGGGCCGCAACGCCCAGGGCGTGAAGGTCATCAACATTGCCGACAAGGACAGCGTGATCAGCGCCTTCCCCATCCGCCGCGAGGACGACCTCTAAGCCTGCGGCCTCTTGGCCGGCCCAGGGCGCGACAGCCCTGGGTTTTTTCTTCCCTGCGATGTGGATTGGGTGAGGCCTCTTCCCTTTCCCTGCGCGGAGTAGACCTGCGCCCAGCGCCGTTGCATTGCCAGATGACCCGTCAGCCAGTCTGTAACCTCAACGTGGATTAAAGAAACAAAACTGTTTACAAAAAAGTGATTTTGGGTTACACTGTGACCATGTCGGGAATGGTCCCGGCGCACAGTTCTCCACACCTTCCGCCTCAGGAGGCGACCACAATGACCACGACAAATACCCGCACCTTTGTTGATACCGTGACCTACCGCCCCGGCGCCGTCATCCTCTACCCTGGCAAAAGCGACATGCTCTACCGCGTTTCGACCGGTCTAGTCCGCGTGCACACCATGGACGACGACGGCAACGGCCTGACCCTGCGGTATGTCAAGCCCGGCGAGTACTTTGGCGAGGAAGCCCTGGCGGGCGTCAACCGCGCCTACTTTGCCGAAGCCGTAACCGACAGCGCCATTGACGTGATCAACCCCGCCCTGATGAGCGCTGAAGACAACCTCGTGGTGACCACGCACCTCGTGCGTACCCTGGAGCGCGCCTACGAGAGCATCTACCGCCTGGTCGGCAAGCGCCTGCGCGCCCGCATCGCTGGCGAGCTGCTGGAGCTCAAGGACACTGCCCTGGCTACCCAGTTAGACAGCGGCGAGACCCTGATCTACGCCACGCACGACGAACTGGCTGCCGCTGTGGGCAGCGTGCGCGAGACCGTGACCAAGGTGGTGGGCGAGTTGAGCCGTGAAGGCGTGATCAGCGCCGGCTACGGCAAGATCACCCTCAAGAACGAGGCCGCCCTCAGCGAGATTGCCGCCGCATAATCCCAGCTGTTTAGCGCCGCCGTCCCCCCGGACGGCGGCGTTTTGCTGTGTCTCTGCCTGTTCTGTTTCTGCCTACGTGACACCCAGACTGGACACCGGGCATTCCCACCGCTCTCGCCTCTGCGTACACTCAGCCGGTGACCCCGATCTATACCCCAGAGCGTCCCCTGCGCGTGGCTGTCATTGGCAGCGGCCCCAGCGGCGTGTATGCCGCTGAAGCCCTGTTCAAGCAGACCGACGTGCCGGCCGAGGTGGACGTGTACGACCGCCTGCCCACGCCCTACGGCCTGGTGCGGTACGGCGTGGCGCCCGACCACCTGACGATTAAAAGCGTGACCAAGGGGTTTGAAAAGACCCTGGCCGACCCCCGCGTGCGTTTTCTGGGCAACGTGGAGTTTGGCACCGACCTGACCCATGAGGAGGTGCTGGCCCACTACGACGCCGTGCTGTACGCCGTGGGGGCCAGCAGTGACCGCCGCCTGGGCATTCCCGGCGAGGACCTGACTGGCAGCATGAGCGCCACTGAATTTGTGGCCTGGTACAACGGTCACCCCGACGCGGCGGCGCGCGAGCTGCTGCTGCACGCCAGCGGTGTGGCCGTGGTCGGCGTGGGCAATGTGGCGCTGGACGTCAGCCGGATCCTGGCGAAAACCACCCAGGAACTGCACGGGAGTGACATTGCGGCGCACGCCCTGACGGCGCTGGACAGCAGCCCGGTGCAGGACATCTGGATTCTGGGTCGCCGTGGCCCGGCGCAGGCGGCCTTTACCACCAAGGAACTGCGCGAATTTGGCGAGCTGAGTGACGCCGAGCCGGTGGTCATCCCTGCCGAGATCACTCTGACGGACGCTGAAGAAGCGGCCATCACCGACAACACCAGGAAAAAGAATGTCGAGGTACTGCGTGAATTCGCCGCCCATGAGCCCGAAGGCAAACCCCGCCGCGTTCACCTGCGCTTTCTGGTCTCGCCAGTCGAGATTCTGAATGATGGTCAGGGGCGCGTGGGCGGCTTAAAGGTCGAGCGCAACCGACTGGACGAGAACGGCAACGCCGTGGGCACCGGCGAGTACGAGGTGCTGCCCGCCCAGATGGTGCTGCGCTCGGTGGGTTACCGGGGCGTGGCGCTGCCGGGCGTGCCCTTTGACGAGAAGCGCGGCGTGATTCCCAACGCGGAAGGCCGGGTGGAAGGCCGCGCCGGCGAGTACACCGCCGGCTGGATCAAGCGCGGCCCCAGCGGCGTGGTCGGCACCAACCGCAAGGATGCCACCGACACCGTGGCCCACCTGCTGGCCGATGCCAAAGCGGGCGTGCTGCCCGGCGCGGCGCAGCCCACCCGAGGGGCAGTAGACGCGCTGCTGGCCAGCAAGGGCGTTCACGTCTACACCTTTGCCGACTGGCAGGTGCTGGACGCCCACGAACTGGCCGAGGGCAAAACGCTGGGGCGCCCCCGCGCCAAGGTGGTTCACCGCGAGGCCATGCTGGGGCTGCGCCGAGGGTAAGCGGCCGCGCTGAGCTTGTGCACCAACTAGGGGGCGGTCAGCGAACTCCGGGCCCCTGGCGTAAGGCCTGAAGCAGCTTTAGCGCTCTCTCAGCCTGACAGAACGGCCAGTACGCCGAACTCCAACAGCACCCACTTGCGTCCCTGCGCCGACACCGGCGGGGGACGTTTTTTTTGCTTCCTCTGCGATACTCAGCGGCATGAGTGCCTCTGTCATGACGGCCGACGTGCTGGTGGTTGGCGCCGGTCCTGCTGGCCTGCACGCCGCCTTTTACGCCGCCTGGCGCGGCCTGAGTGTGCGCCTGCTGGAAGCACGAGGTGAGGTTGGCGGCCAGCTGAGCGCCCTGTATCCCGACAAGCGGGTGTATGACGTGCCGGGCCTCCCAGCCACTCCGGCCGCCGATCTGGTGGCTGGGCTGTACCGGCAGCTGGACGGGCTGGACGTGACGACCCACCTGCACACCCTGGCATACACCCTGGAGCAGCTGAAAGGCAGCTGGACCGTGCAAGCTGAGACGCCGGAAGGCCCACACACCTTCACCGCAGGCGCTGTGATTCTGGCACTCGGCCTGGGCGCCCTGCGGCCGCGCGAGGTGCGCCTGCCCACGGGTGGCCACGCGGATGTCCGCACCGACATTCCCGACCCCAGCGGATTTGCGGGCCGGCGCGTCCTGATTGTGGGCGGCGTGCCGCAGGCCACCCGCGCCGCACTGGAACTCAGTGGAGCCGGAGCACATGTCACCCTGACGCACCGCCGTGTGGGCTTCCGGGGCAGCGCAGCCGAGTTGGCGGGGCTGAACGCCGCGCAGGCTGCGGGGCAGCTGGAGGTGCTGGCGCCCGCCGTTCTCAGTCACCTCAGCCCCGGTGCCGCGCACCTGAGCGTGGACGGCCAGGATCACACCGTCCCCGCCGACACCGTCCTGATTCTGAATGGTTATCTGCCAGACCTGAGCGCGGCCCAGACCTGGCCGCTGGCGTGGCAGGGCGAGTACATCCCCGACGCGCTGGGAGGCCACACCGCTCTGAACGGCGTGTTTGTGGCGGGCGACGTGGCGCGTTCGGGCGCCGACTTCAAACTGATTTCGGTGGGGCTGGCGCAGGCGGCGGTGGCAGCCAATCACGCCGCACACCATGTGCGCCCAGACCTGAAGGTGCGTCCCGGCCACAGCAGTGAAAAGCGGCTGGCGTAAAGACGTAGGGCGCAGGTTGTAGGCAAAGCAGAATCAGCACACCTAAGGACCCCATCAGGAAGTCCAGGTGGTCAGTCTCCCCCTGCTGAAGCCGCCGGCCTGTCGTCCGTCCAGCCGGTCAGTTCAGCAGGCCACGGTGGAGGCGTGGCTGCAGGCCCCGCTCGCGCACGAGCGCACGGACCTCCTGGCAGCGGCACGAGCGGTAGGTACACAGCAGCGCCTCGGGGTTACGGCTCAGCAGGTTCACCGTAGCGTCCACCAGGCGGCGCACCCGGTACAGGCGCAGGGTGGCGCCGCCCACCTGGGTGCTGCGCAGCCCCAGATGGACTTCAGGCGCGAGGGTGTCAAAGTCCGCTGAGCAGTTGGGGAAGGCGGTGGGGACCACCTGACCCTCAAGCGGCACGTAGCGCGTCAGCAGTGGCATGCCAGCCACATGTTCGCCGTAATGCACGCTGGTGTTGCTGCCAAAGTCCACGCCCATTAGCAGCGCATAGCCGTCCAAGTCGTACAGCGCGCCAATCGGCTGATAGGGACTTTGCAGAGACTGGGCCTGCGTGATCCGCGCGGCCTCCTGTCCCAGCGCAATGAAACTCAGGGTGGGGTGAAACGACCGCAGCGCCTCGGCGCGGTCCACCAGTTCCTGAGGCACGCGCCCGATGTCGCGGCTCACCTTGGAGGTCCGGGTAAAGCGCGCGTTTGTCACCGAGGTCGGCCGTGAGAGCAGCGTGCTGTAGGTAAAGGCAGGGGCTACCACCGTCGCCGTGCGGGCTGCCAGCGCATCAACCACCGCCGCCGCCCCGCCCTCCAGAGTGCCAAAGGCCTTCAGGCTGGCATGGATAATTACATGCTGCGTGCCGTCCAGCCCCAGCGCTGCCAGTCCTTCATCCAGTTCGGCAGGCGTAACAGCGGATCGGCGCAGCAGGTTCAGCACACTGGGCAGTTTACTCCTCTTGCTGCTGCATTCCACCCGCCAAGCCCACTGAAAGCCGTGCTGTCCAGTCCAAAGAGAAAAGATAACTTGACTATTCTTATCAGGTTTATCAGGATAGAAGGCGTTGTGGGATATGAGCCCTGGCCGCCCTTTTTTGAAACCTCTTGCCCCAGCCAGGCCGTCAAGTGACCGCCGGCCTCTTTAAGGAGAAACCGCCCATGACCTCCCTTCCTTCTCAAAGCACAGTGGGCCTGTATTACGGCTCTTCTAACGGCGCGACCCAGCACGCCGCTGACCTCATCGCGGACGCCCTGAAGAGCCTGACAGGCCTGACCCTCCAGCCTCAGGACATCCGCAAGGCCGACCTGGCCCGCCTGCCCGAGCATCAGGTGCTGCTGCTGGGCTGCTCGACCTGGGATATCGGCGAACTTCAGTACGACTGGGAAGACCAGCTGGAGGCCTTCCAGGCGCTTGACCTGACCGGCGTGCAGGTGGGGTTCTTTGGCTGCGGAGACCAGTACGGCTACCCAGAAACCTTTCAGGACGCGCTGGGCATTCTGGCCGCCGCCGCCCAGGCCAGTGGCGCGGCCCTGATTGGCAAGGTCAGCACGGCCGGCTACGACTTCGGCGCCTCACGCGCCGTGCAGAACAACCTGTTTGTGGGCCTTCCGCTGGATGAGGACAACCAGCCCGAGTTGACTCCGGAGCGGGTGCAGCGCTGGGGGGCCCAGGTGGTCCACGAAGCCCAGCTACCTCTCCTGACCGAAACCCGATAACCAGAGCACCTGTCGGCCTCTTCAGGACATCGCTTTTTTGCTGCCCTTTGGCTCTGCACTCCCCCACCTTTCGGCTTTGACGTAGATAAGGCGAGCCTCTAGCCCATCTCTCTGGACGTAGAAACGCGCCCCGGCTTCTGGCTTCCGGGGCGCGCGCGGTTTGCTGCTCGGTTACTTCACAAAGAGCATCTGGCGGTAAGTAGGCAGGGGCCAGTGCTGCTCGGCCACGACCTTTTCCAGTGCGTCAGCGGCCGTGCGCACGGCACTCATAGCGGGCAGCACGTGGGCGCGCATGTGGTGGGCCTTGTCATGGACCTCGTCGCCGCCGGTGGCCGCGTTCTGCTCACTCAGACTCTGCACGGCGTCGTACAGGGCGTCAGCCGCCGCCTCAACCTCACCCGAGATGGCGGTGACGGCGCGGCCAGCCCCCGCCGCCCGCAGGTCACCCAGGTACTTCACAGCAGCGGGCAGGATCATGGTGCGGGCCATGTACTCGGTGGTCTCGCCCTCGATGTTCACCGTCTTGAAGTAAATGTCGTACATGATTTCCTGACGGGCCGCCAGCTCGCGGTCGCTCAGGACGCCAAACTTGGCGAACAGCGCAGCATTTTTCTCGTCGGTCAGGTGCTCGACGGCGTCCAGGGTGGTGCGCAGGTTCAGGAGCCCACGGTCCTTCTCGGCTTCCTGGTGCCACTCGTCACTGTAGCCGTCGCCGTTGAACACAATGCGCTTGTGGGCGCTGTAGGTGGCCTTCACGATGTCGGCCAGGGCGGCATTCAGGTCGCCGCCGGCCTCCAGCTTGGCCTGCAATTCGGCGGTCAGGGCGGTGACCGCGTCAGCCACGATGGTGTTCAGGACGGTGATCGGGAAGGAAATGCTCTGGCTGCTGCCCGCCGCGCGGAACTCGAACTTGTTGCCGGTAAAGGCGAAGGGGCTCGTGCGGTTGCGGTCCCCCGCATGGCGGGGCAGCGGGGGCAGCACGCTGGTGCCCAGGCCCAGCAGACCGGCTTCCGTGCCACGCCCACCCTGACCAGATTCCAGACGGTCAAAAATCTCGCTCAGTTCGCTGCCCAGGAAGATGGAGATGATGGCGGGCGGCGCCTCGTTGGCCCCCAGGCGGTGGTCGTTGCTGGCGCTGGCCACGCTGATGCGCAGCAGGTCCTGGTGTTCATCCACGGCCTTGATCACGGCGCTGGTGAAAAACAGGAACTGCATGTTCTCGTGGGGGGTGTCGCCGGGTTCCAGCAGGTTCTCGCCCTTGTTGGTCGCCATGCTCCAGTTGCAGTGCTTCCCCGAGCCGTTCACGCCCGCAAAGGGCTTCTCGTGCAGCAGGGCCACCAGGCCGTACTTGCGCGCCGTGTTGCGCAGCACCTGCATGGTGAGCTGCTGGTGGTCAGCGGCGATGTTGCTGTCCTCGAAAATAGGCGCAATCTCAAACTGGCCGGGGGCCACCTCGTTGTGACGGGTCTTGACCGGAATGCCCAGGGCGTACAGCTGGGTCTCGGCGTCGGTCATGAAGCTCAGTACGCGGTCGGGGATAGCGCCGAAGTAATGGTCTTCGAGTTCCTGGCCGCGCGGCGGCTGGGCGCCAAACAGGGTGCGCCCGGTCATCACGAGGTCGGGGCGGCGGTAAAAGTACTCCTCGGCAATCAGGAAGTATTCCTGCTCGGCGCCCAGGGTACTGCCCACGCGCGTGCCCTCGCTGGCGCCAAACAGTTTCAGGGCCGGCGTTACAGCCTTATTCAGGGCTTCTACCGAACGCAGCAGCGGGGTCTTGGTGTCCAGCGCCTCGCCGGTCCAGCTGGCAAAGGCGGTGGGAATGCACAGGGTCGCGCCGTTGGCGTGGCGCATGATAAAGGCCGGGCTGCTGGAATCCCAGGCGGTGTAGCCGCGCGCTTCAAAGGTGGCGCGCAGGCCGCCGGAGGGAAAGGACGAGGCGTCGGGTTCGGCCTGAATCAGTTCCTTGCCGCTGAAGGTGGCGATGGCCGCGCCGTCGCCGTCGGGCGAGACGAACGAGTCGTGCTTCTCGGCGGTGGCGCCGGTCAGCGGATGAAACCAGTGGGTGTAGTGGGTCGCGCCCTTTTCCATCGCCCAGGTCTTCATGGCCAGGGCCACGGTGTCGGCAATACTGGGATCCAGGGTCGCGCCGCGCTCCAGCGTGGCCTGAATGCTCTTGAACGTCGGCTTGCTCAGGCGCGCCCTCAGCTGCTCCAGGGTCAGTACATCGCTGGCATACACGCCGGTCACGATGTCGCTGGGGGTGGCGGTCGCGGCGGCGTCCGTGCGCCAGTTGCGGGCCGCAGAAATCACGTCGAAGTCATGGTTCATGTCGCTCCCTGTGCGCGGCAGGGCGGGGTGGGGCGCCGCGTGGTGTCCGTCCCTCAATTCCACGTAAAGCCCCCGCCCCTGCCGGGCGTCCTCGCCGGCGAGTATAGGAGGGTCAGCAGAGAACGGTCAACGCATTCTCCTGAACAAGATGCGACTTTTGACATCATCTGTCCCGTTTAGCCGACTCTAGATTGCACTTTGTTGCGGTCGGCTAAATCGTCTGGTCAAATCAGGGAAGACAAGTTGCACCGCGCCTCTTTCAGCTGGAGAACGCCGTAGCATTTCGGCACAGCCGTTCCCACCTCCCTCTTTCCCCTGGAGACCCTCTGTCCATGTCCCCCCGTACCCCCACCCCGCCGCCCACCCGCGAGCAGATTCTGGCTCAGCTGCAAGAGGCGGAGGTCAAGTTTCTGCGCCTGCAGTTCACCGACATTCTGGGCACCACCAAGAACGTGGAAGTGCCCAAATCGCAGTTTGCCAAGGCCCTGAGCGGCGACGTGACCTTTGACGGCAGCGCCGTGGAGGGGTTTACCCGCGTCGAGGAATCCGACATGCTGCTGCGCCCGGACCTGGGCACCTTTCTGATCTACCCGCAGTTTTCGCGCGAGGAAGGCGAGCGCGGCAAGGTGGCGCGCCTGATTTGCGACGTGACCCTGCCGGACGGCACCCCCTTTGAGGGCGACCCCCGGCAGGTGCTCAAGCGCCAGATTGCCCGCGCCCAGGACAAGGGCTTCGAGATGTTCGTGGGCACCGAACCCGAGTTCTTTCTGTTTGAACGCACCCCGGACGGCACCGGCAGCACCGTCACCCACGACCGCGCCGGGTACTTTGACCTGGCCCCGATTGACAAGGGCGAGCGCATCCGCCGCGAGATCACCAACAAACTGGTCGAAATGGGGTTTGAAATTGAAGCCGCCCACCACGAGGTCGCGCCCGGCCAGCACGAGATTGACTTCCGGTACGCCCCGGCGCTGGAAACCGCTGACCGCATTGCGACTTTCAAGTTTGTGGTCAAGCGTGTGGCGCTGGAATACGGCCTGCTGGCCAGCTTTTTGCCCAAGCCCATGCCGGGCGTCAACGGCAGCGGGATGCACTGCCACCTGAGCCTGTTTAAGGGCGGCAGCAACGCCTTTGCCGACCCTGAAGGCGAATACGGCCTGTCACGCACCGCCGAGCAGTTCATAGCCGGCCTGCTGGACCACGCCGCTGGAATGGCGGCCGTCACCAACCCGCTGGTCAACAGTTACAAACGTCTGGTGCCGGGGTTTGAGGCGCCCGTGAATATCGCCTGGAGCACCAGCAACCGCTCGGCGCTGATTCGTATTCCAGCCAAACGCGGCAATTCCACCCGCGCCGAGGTGCGGATGCCTGACCCCAGCTGCAACCCCTACCTGGCGCTGGCGGTGATGCTGGCCGCTGGCCTGGACGGCATCGAGCAGGGGATGGAGCCGCCGCCCGCCATTCAGCGCAACATCTTCAAGATGACGGTGCGCGAGAAGCGCCATCACCGTGTCAAAGAACTGCCCACCGACCTGCGCGAGGCCGTCGAAGAACTGCAAAAAGATGAAGTGATGGCGCGCGCGCTGGGCGAACATGTGCTGGATCATTTTGTGGAGGCCAAGCAGGCCGAGTGGCGCGAATACAGCGCCGCTGTGCACCCCTGGGAGCTGCAACGCTATCTAGACCTGATTTAAGGTGAAGCCAGAGGCAGGCGTCGTCATCAGCCGCTGACAAATTCATGAAGCGGGGGCGTGCCCTCCCCCACTGACCTGGATTCTGGAGCAAAGCTGTCGCAGACAGGGCCTAGGCCCAGAGAGGGGCGCAGCGTGAGGGGACAGAAAGACACCGCCGCCCCCCACGCCCCCAGAACAGACTTGCGCCGCCAGCCTCATCCGAGCGAGTGGCGCCGAAACTCTGGCACAGTTTGAGCAATTGTATTGCCAGATTTTAGAGCTAGGGCGCAACGCAGCTCCCGACTCACTCTCATTCTGACAAAAACATTTCAAGGCGACTCATGAGGCGCGCATTGACAGACTTTAAAGCCGCTTCTAAAATTGCCGCATCTCTACACCGCACCCGGGACAGTTGGCCCGAAGTGCATCTATAAT
>NZ_JAIQXU010000036.1 GCF_020166395.1 Deinococcus betulae
CCCGAAGTACAGCTAGACTGAGCACTGGCAAAGCTGCTGTCATGACTAGTGAGGGGCAGCAAGAGAGCCTCAAGCCGCCTGTTCCAGACCCAGTTCAGGACGGAGAGCAGCTCAAGAACCGACTCATCGCGGTTGCCTGTTTCGTTAGTGGTGCAGAGCCTAAGGGCATCATCCCAGCGCCCTCGCCCTCTTCGCCCTTAGTCCAGTTCCAGAGTTAGGGTGACGGGGCCGTCGTTGGTCAGGCTGATAACCATGTGGGCGCCGAACACCCCCTCCTCCACCGGCAGACCCAGGTCGCGCAGGGCGGCATTGAACACCCCGTACAGCGCCCTGGCCTGCTCGGGCGGCGCGGCGGCCGTGAAGCTGGGACGGTTGCCGCCCCTTGTCTCGGCGTACAGCGTGAACTGACTGATGCTCAGGATGCCGCCGGCCACATCCTGCACGCTGCGGTTCATTCGGCCCGAGTCGTCGCCAAATATCCGCAGCTTGGCCACCTTGGCCGCCAGGGCGCGCGCTGTGGGCTCGGTATCGGTGTGCGTGACCCCCAGCAGCACCAACAGGCCCGGCCCAGTGCGGCCGGTCACCTCGCCGTCAACCGTGCAGTCGGCGTGGGTCACCCGTTGCAGCGCCGCGCGCACCTAGGCGCCCGGCGCGGTCAGGCGGCCCTGCACACTGGCGATGGCGCCGGTCAGGAGGTCGGCCTCGGTAAAGTCCAGGTTGCCGCGCGTTTTCTCGGCCAGCATGACCAGCAGTTTCAGGCTGCGCTCAGCGGTCTGGCGGGCGCGGCGCTCGTCCAGCAGGCCGTCGCGGGCCGCGCTGGCCGTGGCGGCGTTCAGGTCGCCCAGGGCCGCCTCGGCGGTGGCCTGCAGGGAATTCACGAGTCCGACAAAATCCGGGTGGGGCATACCGCGCCAGTGTACGGTCAGGCGGGCAGCCGGGGGCGCCGGCTGCGCGCTTCGCGCCGGGTCTTGGGATCCAGCCCCACCAGCAGAAAGAAGTTTTCCAGGGCGTTTTCCTGGCCCTTGATGTCAGGATGGGCGTCTTCCGGGGTTCCGGTCACAAACGGCAGGCCCTGGTACAGGCTCAGGGCGTGCGCAATCGTCTCGTCTGGGCCGTGGCTGTCGGCGTGGGTGCCCAGCTGGACATAAATCTCGCGGCGGCTTTCAGCGTGCCTTAGAAAAGCGTCCGGGTGCGGGGTCTCGCCGGCACGCAACATGTCCTGACGCGCAATCCGGCGGTAATGCTTGAGGCCCTGCTGAATCTGTTCGGTGGACAGCATTTCCTTCATGCCGTCAGCGTACCGCCTGTGTCGGGGGCGGAGGTCACACCAAGCTTAAAAGGCACACGACTGTTGCCCACGAACCATTTGAGACCGCATTGTCCCAAAGCATTAGAAAAATGAGTTTTTGCAAAATTTGGCATTCGTGGAAAGAGGGCTGACATGGTGCTTTTTGACGAACCTTTCCCATGAGGGTCTTCTTGAGAATCCTGAGGTCTGGCCGCTATTTCCAGGCTCTTGATCAGGTTTCAATCACGCATAAAGACCGTATAGGCGCATACTCAGCCCGCCTTTTCCCAAGAATAAAGGACAAATAAATAAAGGGACGATAAACTGCGCAGGTCAATGAAAGTCTTCCGTGCCCTGCTGACCCTCGCCGCCCTTTGTGGCAGCGCCACCGCCGCCACCTACACCGTTAAGCCCGGTGACACCCTGTACTCGATTGCCAAGGCGACGGGTGTGGAGGCCGGCACGCTGATGAAGCTCAACCGCCTGAGTAGCTCCACGATTCAGGTAGGCCAGAAGCTGAGCACCGGCGGCAGCGCCCAACCGGCCGCCGCCAGCCGCCCCGCTGCGCCCGTGGCCGCAGCGCCGGCACGCGGCAGCGCTTTCGTGCGCTCAGCTGCCACCCGTTTCCTGGGGATTCGCTACGTGCTGGGCGGCACGGGTGGCGGCGGCCTGGACTGCAGCGGCTTCACCATGAATGTCTTCCGCCAGATGGGCATCAGCCTGCCCCGCACCGCAGCCGCCCAGTGGAGCGCCGGCAGCGCCGTCAGCCGACGCGACCTGCGCGCCGGCGACCTGGTCTTCTTCAACACGATGGGCCGCGTGGCCAGCCACGTGGGCATCTACATGGGCGACGGCATGATGGCCAACGCCAACAGCTACTACGGCCGCACCATTATCGAGCCGCTGTTTGGCAACGCTTACTGGTCCAGCCGCTACAACGGCGCCCGCCGCGTCCTGAACTAAGCCAAGCACACTTTCATTGACCGACCCCCGCCACCCCGGCGGGGGTTTTGCATAACGCAGCGCGACCACTCAAAAAAGCTGGTCGCGCTGCGTTATGACTTCAGTTCTTCACGTTCAGGTGGCGTCTTCCAATTGAGCGCCTTGCCTGCACTGGTTGTCAAAGACTTATCTCTACACCAGAAAAGGTCTCAGCAGTAGGCCTTTTCCGGCGGGACGTTTATTGCCGGATCACCTGGGCGTCTTTGGGGAGGGCACGGATAGACGCCGCACTGAGCCCAGAGTTGACGCGGTAGTTCGAGACGCTCAGGTCGGCAACTGTTTTGCCTGCGCCGCTAAGAATCTGGATACGGGTCGGGCGCCAGCCTGCTTCGGTAATCCAGACTCGGGTGCGGTCGCCGCTGCCCGACTTGGGCGTGGCTTCCAGCTGATACTGCCGGGCGCCCGCCGCGCCGCTGGTGGCCAGCAGTTTGACGTTGTAGGCGCTGAGCATGGCGGCGGTGTTGCTCAGCTGCGTGAAGTCCAGTCCCAGGCCCGCCGAATTGGCCGCGTTCTTGGTGCTAGTGACGGTAATCTGGTTGGTCAGATAAAGGTACTGACGAACCTCGTTCTTGTCGGCCACGACCACATTGTCGGCCAGGGCGTCAGGCGCAGCGAACTGCACACGTGCCACGTTCTGAGCGGGAATGGCCTTGACGGTGAGATCAATGCGCTGCGCAGCGCTGTCCAGAGCCGCCGTTCCGCTCAGGCGAAACGACACGTCTTTGGCCGCTTTCTGGGTGGTGTCTACTTTGTTAATGATGTCCTGTGCGGTCTGCGCTCCGGCCACAGGCAGCAGAGCGGTCAGCAGGGTCAGAGTCAGGCGTCTGGTCATACCGCCGCAGTATCGGGCGCCCACTCATGAGAAGGCCGCCGCACACCTGATGGGCGGTTTATTCTTGCGCCCAGACGTGCCCTAGGTCAGTTTGAGATCAGGGACTGTCCGTGCCGGCGAGGGGCAGAGCGTAGGAGACGCGCAGCCCAACACCCGCCGCCCCGTCCAGTCGGCGCCCCCCGTTCACCTGCACGCCCAGGGTGCCTGGCCCGGCGGCCAGGGTCGCCTCTACCCCCGCACGCAGCGGCGAGCTGACGGTGCGCCACGGCTCGTAAGCAGCATAGAGACGCAGGGTGCTGCCCTCGCCCAGCACTTCGTTCCAGGCGGCGCTGCCAGTGAGGCCCAGGGTATGCGGCCCGACCAGTGCGTCCAGGGCCAGGGTCAGACCGGCCTCGGTGGCATACGACAGCCCGCCGCTGAGCCCCAACACGTCCCGCCCAGCGCGGGCACCCAGCCGCCAGGAGAGTGTGCCCACCAGTTCCACCTCGGGTTCGGCCAGGGCTGATTCATCGGGAGCAGGCTCGTCGGGGGCAACTTCGCTGGACGTAGGTGGTTCTGTGGGCAGGGTGTCACTGGGGACAGTGTCAGGTAGAGAGTCTGCGGCCATTGGTTCGGCATCCTCAGCGGCTTCTGCACCCTGCACAGGCCGGGTCAGGACGCGGCGGCCCTCGACACCCGCCAGCAGATGCGGCTGCGCCCCGAATTCGCCCCCGACCACCGCCACCACTTCGCGGGAGAGGCGGTAGCGCAGTGTGAGGTCGCCGCTGATGCCACGCTCACGCAAATCGGTGGCGGTCTCCGTGAACGCGGCGTTCGGGTCAGCAGCGGTGGCAGAGGTGGTAAAGGCAGCGGCCCCCAGATTTAGGGCCAGCGGGCCCACGCTGCCACTGGCGCGGCTGGCCAGCCGCACGCCACCCTGCCAGGTCACAGTCAGGTCACTGCTGACGCTGACCGCCCCCAACGGCGGAAGCGCGAGACCCCGCACGTAGCCCAGCCGCGCGGCGCGGGTGCCGGCCACGGCCGTGACGGTGCCGCCCAGCAGCGGCAGGTCGCTGACACCGGCCTCGGCCCAGAGGGGAGAGCCTACAGGGCGCGCATACGACACCCCGAACTCCAGCGTGACGGCCTGGGCGCCGCCCACCCCCACCGCAGCGGCCAGCGCCAGCACCCGAACAATCTGCACCATGCCGGCAGGGTAGCAGGAGCGGCCTGGGTGAGGAGGGGCGCTGTCAGGGTCCAACACAAGTTCTCTGCGGCCTGGCACGCAGGTGGCCATCTGAAAGAGTGGGTTCCGGCACAACTCGCTCCAGAGACATTACGGGACAGAACCCGGAGTCATCGCAGCTTCCATGAGCAACTGGGCCGTCAGGTTCCGGCAAGCCCAGCGCGCTACCGTGCAGCCATGCGTTTGCGTCTTGCCGCGCCGGCTGTGTTGCTCTCCCTTGCCCTGGGCGCCTGCGCGCCGCTGCAACAGGTGTTCCAGGTGCCCGAGGTGGCGGTCCAGAGCATCGGCCTGACAAGCCTGAGCCTGCCCGGCGGCTTTGGCAGCGCGCCTGTTGCCCAAATTCGAGTGGGGCTGCGTGTGACCAACCCCAACCCCTTGCCGCTGCGCCTAGCCAACCTGGGCGGCTCACTGGTGATTGACGGCGCCGCAGTGGGCGACGTGAACTTTCCGAATATTGCCCTGCCCGCGCGCGGCAGCGCCGAACAGGTGGCCGACTTGACCCTGCCGGTGTCGCTGACGACCGCCGCCTCTTTTCTCAAGGTGGCGCGCGGGCAACTGGTGACCTACCGGGTGGATGGCCGGTTCAGCGCGGATTTTGGACCGCTGGGCCTGCAGAACTTTGGCCCCTACACCCTGGCGCAGGGGCAGTGGAAGCAGGACCCAATCTTGCCGTTCTGAGAAGGGTGCAGCCCTGGTCAGCAACTGTCAGACCAGGGCTAACGAAAAACAGCTCTGGTTCAGCCGCACTGAATTCCAGGGGTAGATTCCGGGTCTTCTGTCTTGCTGAACTTCGCCCTCTTACTCAGGCTGCTTGTCGCCCTTTTTCTGCCCGCCCGTATGACCCACCTAACCTTTGAAGGACAGCGCCAACCTAGAAGATCTCGGTTGCCAGTCGCTGTAATTGTCTCAGCCCTAGTCAGCTCATGGCACTGCCCCTCTTCCGGATGGCGCCTGACCTTTCTTTCCTCGAATGCTCTAGGCTGAGCTGGATGAGTGGCCCTCTTGCCCCTGACCCGCAGCGCGCCTGGGCGTACCGGCCGGCCTCTCCCCTGCTGGGTCAGGCGGGCGGGCCACTGTCCGGCCTGACCTTCAGTATCAAGGACCTGTATGGCGTCGCGGGCTGGCCGCTGCACGCCAGCACCCGCGCGCCGGTGCCGGACCCTGGCCCCAGTCCACTGGTCACGCGCCTGCTGGCGCTGGGGGCAAGTGCCACAGGCAAAACGCACCTGCACGAAATCGCGCTGGGCATTACGGGCGCCAACGGTTACGGCGGCACCGAACACCCGACACTGCCCGGACATGTGCCAGGCGGCAGCAGCAGCGGCGCGGCAGTCAGCGTGGCGCTGGGGCAGGTGGATTTCGCGCTGGGGACCGACACTGGCGGCAGCATCCGCATTCCAGCGGCGTGGTGCGGGGTGGCCGGGTTCAAGCCCACCAAGGATCATCCAGCCTGGCCATTGACCGGGGTGCTGCCGCTGGCCCCCAGCTGCGACCACGCCGGGCCGCTGGCGCGCGACGTGGCCACACTGGCGCGGGTGCATGACGCCCTGGCCGGCACCCAGACCCAGGCGCAGCCCTGGACAGGTGTGCGGGTGGGCCTGTGGCAGCCCGAGGGCTGGGTCACCCAAGAGGTGGCACAGGCGACCGAGGCGCTGGCAGATCAACTGCGCAACTTGGGGGCTGAGGTTGCCCCCGCCGATTTTCCCGAGGTTCTGGACGCCTACTCGCCCACCGTACTGAGCGAGGCTGCAGAGGTCCACCGCGCGGCGCTGGCGCTGCCTGACCCGGCCTTCCTGCCGGTGACGCTGGCTTCACTGCGGCAAGGAGCCGCCCTGAGTGCGGATGAACGGGCCGCCGCACAGGAGCGCCGCGTGGCTTACCGGGCGCAGTTGGACAGCCTGCTAGCGCGGTTTGATGTGCTGCTGGCCCCAGCAGTCCCCACCCCACCCCCCCGCATAAGCCAGGATGAGGTTGAGTTGCCCGGCGGTCCCCTGCCCCTGCGCCGCGCGGCCCTGCGCCTGACCGCTCCCTTTAGCCTGCTGGGAACGCCGGTGGTGACGCTGCCCACAGGTCTGCCCTTTGTGGGCGCGCAACTGGTGGGCCACCACGGTCAGGACGAGCATCTGCTGGGCCTGGCCCTGAGCCTAGAGGGCAGCCAGTGAAGCGCGGTTGGCCAGTCCTGGTGCTGCTGGCAGCCTGCGCCCCCACCCAGCAGGCGCAGCCAGTGATGACCTACGAGGGCGAGGTCCGCTTTTTGCTGCTGCCGCAGCGTCTGCGTATCACCTATACCGTTAATCCGGTGACCCACAGCGTTAGCGGGACCTACCGCAACCTGAGCAGCGGCGACGCCTTTGTACTGGAAGGCACGCTGCTCCCCGGCCCGGACGGCGCGACGCTGACTGCTCGCATCACCCCCGCCGAGACCGCCCGGCTGAACGCCAGCGTTCTGGGCTTTGGCGTGAGCAATATTCCCCTCAAGGCCAGTGCCACCCTGAGCGCCTTGGTAGGCCAGGACACCCTGAATGGGGCACTGACGGTTAACGCCCTCCGGTATCCCGTGACGCTGAAACGGCTGCCCTGAAGGGGATTCGCGCGGTTCAGCGCGTAGCATCTGTGCAGAAAATGCTCTAAACTCCCGTGTTCACCCTTACAGCAGTGCTAGGGGGAGGAAAGGCCCCGGAATCCATCCGTTAGGCTGAAGGAGTTGGTTCATACGAAGGCACATCTCATTACCTACGGCTGTCAAATGAACGAGTACGACACGCACCTCGTTCAGTCTCAACTGGTCAGTTTTGGCGCCGATATAGTGGAATCGGTGGACGAGGCCGATTTCGTCCTGATCAACACCTGCGCCGTACGCGGCAAGCCGGTCGAGAAGGTGCGCAGCGTCCTGGGCAAGTTGCGCAAGGCCAAAGAGCACCGCCCGTTGGTGGTGGGCATGATGGGCTGCCTGGCGCAGCTGGAAGAAGGGCAGCAGATGGCCCGCAAGTTTGGCGTGGACGTGCTGCTGGGACCAGGCAGTCTGCTGGACATCGGCAAGGCGCTGGAAACCAACGACCGGTTCTGGGGGCTGGCCTTCAAGGATGAGCTGCACGACCACATTCCGCCGCCGCCCACCGGCAAATTGCAGGCGCACCTGACCATCATGCGCGGCTGCGACCACCACTGCACCTACTGCATCGTGCCCACCACGCGCGGGCCACAGGTCAGCCGCCACCCGGACGATATTCTGCGCGAGCTGGACACCCTCCTGGCAGCGGGCGTGCAGGAAGTGACCCTGCTGGGCCAGAACGTGAATGCCTACGGGGTAGACGGCGGGGCACGGCTGGGTGGTTACCCGAGTTTTGCCAACCTCCTGCGCCTGGTCGGCCAGAGCGGCGTCCAGCGCATCAAGTTCACGACCAGTCACCCCATGAACTTCACCGAGGACGTGGCCGCCGCGATGGCCGAAACCTCGGCTGTGTGCGAGTACGTGCATCTGCCGGTGCAAAGTGGCAGCAGCCGTGTGCTTAGACGCATGGCCCGCGAATACACCCGCGAGAAGTACCTGGCCCACATTGCCGATATCCGCAAGCACATGCCGGACGTAGTGCTGGCCACCGACATCATCGTGGGCTTTCCCGGCGAGACTGAGGAGGACTTTCAGGAGACCCTCAGCCTTTACGACGAGGTGGGCTACGACAGCGCCTATATGTTCGCCTACAGCGCCCGCCCCGGCACGCCCAGCTACAAGCACTTTGACGACCTGCCGCGCGAGGTCAAGACTGAGCGCCTGAGCCGCCTGATCACCAAACAGAAAGACTGGAGTGCCCGTAAGAACGCCGGGAAAATTGGCACGGTGCAGGAGGTGCTGCTGCGCGGCGACGCCCACGACGCCAACTTTCTGGAGGGCCACACGCGCGGCAACCACCCCACGGTCGTTCCCAAGGTCATGGGCATAACGGGCGCAGGCATCTATCAGGTGCGTATCAACCACGCCACGCCACATGTCATGTACGGCAAGCTGCTGGACGCCCAGGGCAACGAGCTTCCCGAACTGCCCAAGCACAACCCCGAAGCGGCGGCCCTGAGTGCGCCGCTGGCGATGGCCTGAGCCGCGCCGCCCAATGTCCTTTAAGCCCGCCTGAAGACACCCTCAGGCGGGCGTCACATTCGGGTCAGGGTGAGCGGGCACAGTGAAGCGCATGAAACGACTGGGTGTGGTGACGGCAGGACTGGCAGGACTTCTGGCTGGGTGCGGCAGCTTCGGCGCGGCGCCAGATGGCAGCGGCGGCGGCCGCATCGAGCAGATGAGGACGGAATACAAGCTGGGCAGCACATTCATCGCCTGCGACAACATCGCCAACAATGTTGGGCGCAGCAGCCAGACCCAGGTGGGCGTGCGCTTCGTTCTCTCGGGCAGCATCAGCACCGTCACGGTGTCGCTGAAGGGCGTGAACTCAAGCCAGTACGACAACAACTTCAAAGAGACCTTTACCCGCGACCAGCTGCAATCGGTAGACACCAACACCTACCGCGCGCTTTTCAATGCCAACTCGGCCACAGGCGCTTTCCTGCCGCAGGCCATTGTGGTCAATCCAGCGCCCGTCAAGATCAAGACCGTGACCGCGTCAGACCAGGTAGGCGAGTTCTACGCCCAACTGGACGTGAACACCGGCTCGGCCACCTACTCCTTTAACGGCAACAGCGCGCCGTTCCGCGTTCCGGTGTACCGCAACTGCACGGTCACGGGCGACACTGGCGAGAACGTCTAAAGTTCATCCGCCCTGTAGGGCTCAAGATCAGAGCCTGTCCAGACGCCTTTTGCACCGCCGCTACTTGGGGCGGTGTCTTTTTCTCTTTTCTTCTGGGGCGCTCAAGACCCCATCACACACGCGTCAGCTTGGAGAGGCACAGTGAGAGGCATGAAGAAAGCCGCTTTGCTCTCTCTCGGTCTATCTGGGCTGCTCGCCAGCTGTAACGTCACGGTGGTAGGGCCCTCGGTTGACCCAGTGCGTAACTTTCAGCTTCAGGCCTACCAAAGCCAGTACACGCTGCCCGCTGACTACACGGATACGCGCACAGGCACGGTGTATCCCAAAGGCACATCTATCATTTGCGACAACCTCAACACCCGGCTGAGCGTCACGCTGGACTGGAACGGCACCATCAGTGAGGTGGGCGCCCGTCTGGTGGGACGCGACACGGGCACCACGCGCCGCGTGTACTCCAACCCGCTGGGCGACATGTATTCCAGCAGACCCTCCACGTTTGAATTTGTGGTGGGGCCGAACACCGCGCCCCTGAGCCTGTCGGCCGGCAAGTTGGGTGCCCAGGCCATCGTGGTCAACCCGGTGCGCACCTTCACGGTCAAGGGCGCGACGTTTGTTGACGTGCAGGCCCGCTCCTCAGACGGCACCACGACCCCCATTCGCCAGAGCGTGCAGGCCATTCCCGTGGCCGACTGCACCGTCTAAACCGCATGAAAAAAAGGCCCCGTCCAGATGCGACGGGGCTTTTTTTCTCAGGTCAGCGGCGTCAATCCCGCTTCAATCTGTGGGCGCCTCGGCTCCAGGAACGGCGCGAGAATCAGGGTTTCGCCCAGGTGGGCCGGGTCTTCATCCACGGCGAACCCAGGGCCGTCTGTGGCCAGTTCGATCAGGACGCCCTGCGGCTCCCGGTAGTAGATGCTCTGAAACCAGTGGCGGTCCACTTCGCCGCTGGTGCGTAGCCCTAGGCCGCTCAGATGGGCATTCCAAGCGTGGTAGTGCCCGTCTTGCACCCGCAGGGCCAGATGATGCACGCCGCCGGCGCCAGGGCGGGCTGGGGGCAGCGCAGGGTTAATGCGCAGGTGCAGTTCGGCGTGGGGACCTCCTTCGCCCATCTGGTAGACCTGAACGGTGTGCGCCGCGTTCTCCGAATCGGGATAGGTGCCGCTGGCCGTCAGCCCAAACGCCCGTTCCAGCACCCGCGCAGTGGGAAAGAGGTTGGGCAGGGTTAGCTCAGCAGGCCCCAGGCCATAGATTTGATGCTCTGCGGGGACAGAACTATCCGGCCAGACCACGCCCTGAGGCCCACCCTCGACCAAGCTCAGGCGCTGGCCCTCAGGGTCGTGGAAATCCAGATGTGGACGCCCGGCGCGGGTGACGGGTGTGACCTGAAGGCCCTGCCCTTCCAGATGCCCCTGCCACCACTCCAGCGACCCCAGTGGCACCCGCAAACTGGTGCGCGAGATGCTGTGGTTGCCGGGCTGCTCGGGCGGCACTGGCCACTCGAAGAAGGTCAGGTCGCTGCCGGGACTGCCCTCGGCATCGGCGTAGAACAGATGGTAGGCGGTCACGTCGTCCTGATTCACGGTTTTCTTGACCAGCCGCAGCCCCAGCACCCCAGTGTAGAAGCGCAGATTTTCGCGGGCATTGGCGGTAACGGCCGTGACATGGTGCAGGCCATGCGGAACAAGAGGGATCGTCGTCATGGTTCTATTCTAATCGTTTAATGTTGAGCGATTGTGATGGGCCAGCGATGAATAAGGCGGGTGCCCGCTAGAGGGGGCTGGCCCGCCTCAGCCCCCTAGCTCCTCGGTTCCTTCTCCCAGTCCGCAAAGGTCTTGCCCTCCGCTGCCAGCCGCTCCAGCAGGGGCGCAGGGGCCTTGCCGCCGTAGCGCTTCAGGTCGTCGACCACGCCTTGCAGCCCCTGCTCGCTGGCATAGTGCATGGGCCCACCCCGGTAGGCCGGAAAGCCATAGCCGTAGATATAAATCACGTCAATGTCACCGGCGCGCGCCGCAATACCCTCGTCCAGAATCCTGGCCCCCTCGTTGACCAGGGTGGCAGTCAGGCGGCGGGTAATTTCATCCTGGGTGAGTTCGCGCGGCGTCACGCCTTTCTCGGCGCGGTAGGCGTCAATCAGCGCCTGCACATCAGCATTTGGGCGGGGCCTGCGGTTCTCGTCGTAATCGTAGATACCGCCGCCCGTCTTCTGTCCTTTGCGCCCAGTTTTCACCACGCGGTCCAGCCAGCCGTCCGGCTCGGGTTCGCCGCGTTGCTGCGCCCGGTGGACGCGGATCGCGTGGCCGATGTCCAGCCCGGCCATATCGGTCATCTGAAACGGCCCCATCGGCAGGCCCAGGGCGTTCATGGCGGCGTCCACGTCACCTGGGGCCGCGCCTTCCTCGACCAGCTGGCGGGCTTCCTCACCGTAGCGGTGCACCATGCGGTTGCCCACAAAGCCGTCACACACGCCCACCACCACGCCCACCTTGCCGATCTGTTTAGCCACGGCCATGCTGGTCGCCAGCACCGAGTCGCTGGTCCTGTCCGCCCGCACGATTTCCACCAGTTTCATCACGTTGGCGGGGCTGAAAAAATGCAGTCCGATCACCTGCTGGGGGCGCGAGGTCACAGCCGCAATCTCGTTCACATCCAGCGTGCTGGTGTTCGTGGCCAGGATGGCGTCTGGCCCCGCAACCGCGTCCAGGCGCGTGAAGATGTCTTTCTTGACGGCCATACTCTCGAACACGGCTTCGATGATGAGGTCGGCGTCTTTCAGGTCTGCGAGGTCGAGGCTGGGGGTTAAGAGGCCCAGTCTCGTGTCCACATCCTCGGCGCTGATGCGGCCCTTTTTCGCGCTGCTCTCGTAGTTGCGGCGGATAAGGCCCAGGCCCCGGTCCAGCGCCTCCTGACCGGTTTCCACGATGGTCACGGGAATGCCCACGTTCAGGAAGTTCATGGCGATGCCGCCGCCCATCGTGCCCGCACCAATGACGCCCACCCGGCGGATAGTGGTGGTGGTGGTGTCTTTGGCCAGTCCGGGCACCCGGGCACTCTCGCGCTCGGCAAAGAAGATGTGGCGCAGCCCGCGCGACTGGGGCGACTCGCGCGCTTCCATAAACTTGACGGCCTCGGCCTGCCAGCCCTCCTGAAAGGGCCGGGTGGCGGCCAGTTCCGCGAGGTCAATGATGAGCGACGGCGAGAGCTGGCCTCTGTGGGTTCTTTTGATGGCTTCGCGGGCCGCTTGAAACGCCTCCGGAGTGACGTCAGGACTTGAATCCGTCAACGTGCGCTCACTGACCCGGGGCAGTGGGCGGATGGTGGCATGGGTGCGGGCGAACTCAACAGCGCCGGACAGCAAGTCACCAGCTATCAGCTCATCTACCAATCCAATGTCTTTTGCTTCTGCCGCGCCGATGAGGCTACCGGACAGCATCATGCTGAGCGCCTTAGCCACCCCCACCACGCGGGGCAGCCGCTGGGTCCCGCCCGCACCCGGCAGCACGCCCAGCTTCACCTCGGGCAGCCCCAGGCGGGCGCCCCCTACGGCCACGCGGTAGGTACAGGCCAGCGCCAGTTCCAGACCGCCGCCCAGCGCCGTGCCGTGCAGCGCGGCCACCGTGGGCTTGGGGAAGGCGTCCAGTTTTTCAACCGTGCCGCGCAGGTCGGGCGCCTGATCGCGCGGCAGATTGAAGGTCTTGATATCGGCGCCGGCCACAAAGGTGCGCCCACCGCCGATCAGAATCACGGCTTCAATGGTGTCGTCGACTGCCGCCGCGTCCAGACCGGCTTTCAGGCCTTCAGGCACGCCGGGCGAGAAGGCGTTCACGGGGGGGTTGTTGATGGTCAGAACGAGGACAGAGCCTTCACGGGTTTGCTCGACCAGTTGGGGGTTAGTCATGGTGGGGTGGCCTCCTTGGGTGGGGGCGGGGGAAGGGCTTGAGGTTGGCGGCCCCAGCTTTCCACGATTCGGAAAGGGGGTCAAACACGCGCGCGTTCACTATGTCCGTCCACGTTCATTCTGAGCGGAGTATGCTGCGCCGCATGACCGACACCATGCAGGCTATCCGGGTCGAGCGTCTTGGCCCTCCCGACGTGATGCAGCTTCAGGACGTGCCCGTGCCGCAGCCTGGCCCCGGTGAGGTGCGAATTGAGGTCGAGGCTGTGGGCATCAACTTTGCCGAC
Source organism: Deinococcus betulae (assembly GCF_020166395.1). NCBI lineage: Bacteria > Thermotogati > Deinococcota > Deinococci > Deinococcales > Deinococcaceae > Deinococcus > Deinococcus betulae. Next base: position 13,281 of record NZ_JAIQXU010000036.1, read on the forward strand.
GCCCTGGCCGTGGCCGGCGAATACCTGACGCGCACCCGCGTGCCCTACACACCGGGCATGGAGTTTGCGGGCCGTATCGAGTCGCTGGGTGAAGGGGTCAGCGGCGTGCAGCCAGGGCAGCGGGTGGCGGCGCTGGGCGGCAGCGGCGCCCTGGCCCGCTACGCCACCGTGAACGCGGCGGGCCTGATTCCCGTGCCCCAGAGCCTCAGCGGGGCGCAGGCCGCCGCCTTTCCGGTGTCGTACTTCACGGCCTACCACGGCCTGAAGACGCTGGGCCGCGGCCAGGCCGGGGATTGGGTGCTGGTGCAAGCCGCCGCCGGGGCGCTGGGCACCGCCAGCGTTCAGCTGGCCAAGGCCCTGGGACTGAACGTCGTGGCCCTGGCCAGTACCGAGGAAAAGCTGGACCTGGCCCGCCGCCTGGGTGCCGACGTGACGCTGCTGCAAGATGACCCTGAGCGCGTGCAGAAGGTCAGGGACGCCGCTGGCGGCAAGGGCGTACCGCTGATTCTGGAAGTCGTGGGAGGCGCGCGCTTTCAGGAAAGCCTGGACATGGCCGCCAGCCAGGGCCGCATCATCGTAATTGGCAACGCCAGCCGGGAACAGGCGAACCTGCGCCCCGTCGAACTGATGAAACGCAACCTGACCGTCACGGGCCTGTGGCTGACCAGCTTGATGGGGGACCGCCAGGCCACCGCCGAGGCCGCGCAGGTGCTGGGCGAACTCGTGGCCAGCGGCCAGGTGGTCCCCCAGGTCGGCCCCACGTACCCCCTGTCCCAGAGTGCCCAGGCGTTTCAGGACCTTCTGGACAGAAAGACGACCGGCAAGGTGATTATCGAACCGGGGCAGTAAGGCAACAGACGACTCCCCTGCCAGGCCCCCCATCAGGGGCCTTAATTTACTTCATCAAGAAATCATCTTAGACTGAGTACACATCTGAGGCCAACGGTGGCATCCGCTTCCGTTGGCCTCATGTTGTGTCCGCTTCCGGTCACGCCCTGGTCATGGACCGCCAGTCACAGTGCCTGCAGGTCCAGTCAACACGCTCCCCTGTGAGGTCGCTATGAACGATGCCCCCTCTGCTCCACGCCACCCCGTTGCCTTTCTCGTGCATCCGCGTACCAATGTGGCGCGTGACCTGGGCGGCATTTTCAGGCCCCTGGGCTGGGTGCCCAACCACGTGTACGACGCCGCCCTGCGCCGATTTGACCTGCCTGCACCTGTTACAGGAACCCTGCGCTACGCAGACCGCCCAGCCGAGACTGCCGCCTGGCTGCTGACTGTGCCGCTCACACCAGCCAGCCTGCTGCAAGGCGGGCGCCGCGTACAGCGCATTATTGATGGGGCGGTAAGTAAAGCCGCTGCCCTGGGCGCACGCACCGTGGGCCTGGGTGCCCTGACGGCGCCGGCCACGGCGGGGGGGGCGGCCCTGCGTCACCGCACCGATGTGGGCATTACCAACGGCAATGCCTTTACCGCTGCCATGACCTTTCTGGGCGCCGAGCGCCTGCTGAGCCTGTGCCCTCCAGACGCGCGCATTGCCCTGGTCGGCGCCAGCGGCAGCGTCGGCACGCCTCTGACCCAGCTGCTGGCCCGCCGCACCCAGCAGCCCCTGCTGCTGGTGGCCCGCAACGAGGCCCGCCTGCTGAGCCTGCAAGCCTCGCTGCCGGCGGGCCGCGCCGAGGTCACCACCGATATGCGCCGGGTGCGCGAGGCCGACCTTGTGGTCCTGCTGACCAGCGCCACCGACGCCGTGCTGCGCAGCGAACATCTGAAAGAAGGCGCAGTGGTGCTGGACGATACCCAGCCGCGCAACACCAGCCCTGAACTGCTGCAGGAACGACCTGATGTGCGCGTCATAGACGGCGGCCTGGTCAGCGTGCCGGGCGTGCAGCGCAAAGGCTTTATCGGCTTGCCACAGGGGGTCGCCTACGCCTGCCTGGCCGAGACGCTGCTACTGGGCCTGGCGGGCCATCAGGGACACTACTCGCTGGGGCGGCCCCGTCTGGAGCAGGCCGAAGAGATGCTGGCACTGGCGGGCCGCTTTTCGCACCTGGGCTTTACCCTGGCTGCCCCCCATTCGTTTGGCCAGCCGGTCGAACTTGAAGAGGCCGCCGCAGGCTCCGCGCCCGTGCCCATGGGTCCGCTGGCTGGGGCGCAGGCGTGAGCGCGCCGGCGCAGGTGGTCATCGTGGGCGGCGGCTACGTGGGCCTGGACGCCTACCGCGCCCTGATGCGGCAGCTGGGTGAACAGGTCAAGCGCAGGGAGGTAACAATTACCCTGATTAACCCTGTCCCGTACCACACCTTCCACGGCTTCACGGGTGAGGGGCTGGGGGGCCTGGTGCCCCTGACGCATACCCTCACGCCCCTGGCGCCCCTCATTCCACACGCACGATTTGTCCAGGGCCAGGTGACACAGGTAGACCTGGAGGCCCGGCGGGTACACGTGGCGCAGGAGGACGGCGCGGAGACCTGGTTGCCCTACGACCATCTGGTGCTGGGCATCGGCTCCGTTGACCCGCTGGACCAGGTGCCTGGACTGCGCGCCCATGGCCGGCGCCTCAAAGATTCACGCGATATGCATGCATTTCACGCCGAAGTGAACGGCCGTTTCCAGGCTCGTCAACCCACCACGTTCAACGTGATTGGGGGCGGCTACGCGGGCGTGGAGATGGCGGCGGCCCTGCGCGAGCGCCAGCAGCGTGAAGGCGTGGGAGGCGAAGTTCATCTGCTGGCCAGTGGTCCGGTGCTGGAGACCCTGGGTGACCGCCTGGCCCCACTGGCCGCCCACGCCCGCACCTCGTTGCGCCGCGCTGGGGTCCAGGTGCACGAAGGCGAGCGGGTCACCGAACTGGTCGCAGCTGGCGCTCACGCTTCTCGCTTCTTTCCTGCTGACCTGACCCTTTACGCTGCCGGGATTGCCCACACGGCCTTGCCAGGCACTGAGCGTCTGCCACGCGACGCACGCGGCCGACTGCTGACCGACGAGTGTATGCGGGTGCCGGGCCACGCGAACATCTGGACTGGCGGGGACGCCGCGCGGGTCCGCCGCCCCCAGCGCGACGAGGACTGCCCCGTCAATGCCCTGTGGGCCATGAAACATGGCATGTGCGCTGGCAACAACATCGGCCGCAGTTTGAAAGGCCAACCCCTTCGCCCCTTCGCCTACCGTGGCCTGGGTCAGAGCGCCAGCCTGGGGCTGGGCGACGGCATTACCGAACTACTGGGCATGCGCTTCACGGGCCCACTGGCGTGGGTGATGCGCCTGGCCTTTTTCGCCTGGTTCATGCCAAGTAAGGCGCAGGGCGCACGTGTGGTGGCCGACTTGTTGTGGCGGCGGCCGAAAGCGGTGCGGGCCGCCGCAGTGGACACACCCAGCACGGTGGCCTGATCGGAAAATCCGGCATCGAGATACAACACTCTAGCCGTTATGAGCGAGTTTGCCGAGTGAGTTTCTGCGCCGAGCCGATGGGCGGTGTGAAAGAGCCAGTGACGCGCTTGAAGTATCAAGACACGGATGACAGCTGTGAAACCCGGAGAAGCGGCTAGACCCCCTCGTCTAGCCGCTTCTGCATTCAAATTAGTGGCGCTGTTGAGTCTTCGTCTTACAGCGTCTTCGGCAGACTTTGCAGGGCCACCAGTGGCAGGGTGCTGTCCCCCTGCCGGAAGGCCGCCAGATAGCCGTTGACGGTGCCGCCGGCCCGCTCCACCAAACGCGCCAGCGCCTGCGCCGTACCGCCTGAGGCCACCACATCCTGCACCACCGTCACCTGCTTGCCCTTCAGGCGCGCCGCATGCGGGCCGTCGAGCCACAGGGTTTCGGCCACGCCCAGGGTCATGCTGGGCACGTCCTGAATGATGGGGTTTTGCATGTAGGTGCGCCGCTTTTTACGGGCACAAACATACGGCAGGCCCGAACGGTCGCTGAGTTCGTGCGTCAGGGGCAGGGCGTTGGTGACCACTGTCAGCAACACCTCGGTGCCCTCAGGAATGAGAGCCACCATCTCCTGCGCCACGGCGTTCGTAAATTCACTGTCGCCAATGAATTCCACCAGCGGCACGCGGCCCATGCCTCCGGCACGAACAGTGGGGAGGGTGCGCGACACGCCGCCGATGGTCACGGTCAATTCCTGCTGGGTGCTGGTCATGGCTCAGGCTAACGCACCCACGTCGGTCTGTCACAAAGACGCGCAGAGGCGTCCAGGGCCGCTGGAACGCCTCTGCGCTGCCCGACGGGTTTACTTGAACAGGGGCAGGTGGCCCAGCGCCGTAACCTCGGGGCGCTCCTGGCCTTCGGTGAACACAGCAACCACCGCCGCGACCTCACCGCCCACCTCTTCAATAATCTGGCGAATTGAGTGCAAGGTGCCGCCACTGGACACCACATCGTCCACGATGGCGACCTTGCGGCCACGAATTTTTTGCACGTCGAAGCCGTCCAGCACCAGCATCTGCGGCTTACCTGTGGTGATTGAAATGACCTCGCGCGCCACCGGGTCCACCATGTAGGGTTTCTGGGTCTTGCGGATCACGATGTAAGGCTTGCCGCTTTCCCGGCTCAGCACATGCGCCAGCGACAGCGCCTTCACCTCGGGGGTCACCAGCACCTCAATCTCGGCGGGCAGGAGGGCGGCCAGTTCGCGCCCAGCCGCCTCGGTGACTTCGGTGTCACCCAGCATGTTAAAGAGAGCAACACTGACGCCGGGCGCAACGGGAACGATGGGAAGCTCGCGGGTAACCTGACCCACTTGAACCTTGAACGTCTTCACTCTGGGTAGTGTACGGCACCGCTCTGACCCTGCCTGCTCGTGTTCAGCCCCAGGCAGCCGACGACCTGGAGCGCCTACACCACAAAGAGGGCGTCCTTCGCCACCCTCTTTGCCTACAGAGGCACCTTGACTCTTTCCGCACGCTGAGGGCGACCTCCGCAGCACCACCCAGCACTGTGGACTGCTGAGAACCGGTTGAGGGCTTGCCTTTCAACAGCGCTGGGTTCCGTGCTCAGAAGTCAGCCATACTCTGGCCGTTCAGCGTGGGCTCACCCTGGTTCAGTCGCAAGGCCAGGCTCAGGGTGTCACCGCTGCGCTTCAGGTAACCCGCCTCGATAAAGGCGTCGAGGTTGTCTTCCAGGCCACGGCCAAAGGTGCCCAGCAGGCCGCGCATCGCGGCTTCCGACCCCTGCAAGTTGGCCTGCACGTCCAACATGCCCAGCGCCCCCGTGGGTTCTTCCAACAGGGCTTTCAGGTCGGTGTCACTCAGGGCAGCGGCGCCGGGGAGGGCCGCGCTGCCCGTCAGCAGGACTTCGCCGCCCTCACCTTTCAGGCTCAGCCGGTCCAGGGTCAGGACTGGCTTGTCCTTGACCAGGGCCAGCAGGTCAGCGCCCGCCTGCTTCTCCTGCTCGGGGGTGAGTGACTTCAAGTCGCCCGCTGCCGAGGCCACACCTGTGGTCTTGCGCGTCTCATCCAGCAGCACCAGGAGGCGGTGCAGCGGGGCCTGGGCCAGGTGCCCGACCCCCAGGTGCAGTTGCACGCCGCCGTAACTCTGGCCGGCGCCCTCGGCACGGCCGATGTCGTAGTTCATGGCCACGTCGTAGTGTTCGCCCTTCAGAGCGCTCTGGGCCGTGACTGCCACGTCCTGTACATTGATCTGCTCGCTGCCGTCGCCCAGGCGCACCTGCGCCAGCTTTAGGGTGCTGCTGCCGGTGCCCAGGCGGTCTTCCGGGCCGCTGCGGCGCAGATCGCTGGTCAGGGTTACATTGCCCACCTGACCCGAGCCGTCCGGGCCGCTCATCTGAAGGCCAGGCCAGGTCAGGTTGGCGCGGGTCTGGAGCCCACGGACCTCAACCTGGCCTTTCAGTGCCTGCCAGGTCAGGTTGGTGCCCTCTTCTGTCACGGTGCCGGCCGGCACGCCAAGGTCGCTGGTGGTGTCGCCGTTCAGCGCAATGCGGGTCAGCAGCTTCGGCTTGTCGGCCGGAAAGGCCCGCTCGTACCCCGCCTGAATTTTGGGGTCTTCAAAGCGCACCGTGGTATGGATCACCGCCTGCCCGGCCGCCTGAAAGCCGGGCAGCGGCCCGTGCTGAATCTCGTTGGTCACGAGCAGGTTGACCGGCGCCGCGGCGTCCGTGAGGGTCACGCGCATGGTCTGGGTGCTGCGGGTCAGCCCCCGCTGATAAGACAGCTGCTCCACCTTGGCGGCGCCGCTGGCCTGGGCTGAAAGCTGGAGGCCGGCCGTCAGGTCACGGGTAAGGGTCTGGGCACGGCTGGAAAACAGGGCGGTGGCCCCGGCGTAGGTGCCGGCCAGCAGTAGGGCGCCCACCCCCAGCAGCAGGGGCAGAGGGCGGCGGCGGGCGCGGGGACGGGTGGGGGCCGGTGGGGGAACAGTCATGGTAACTCCTGGCAGTGAAGGGGCAAAGGCAAAGCTCGGTCTTCCGGCAGGCTACCGGGCGCGGCGGGGGCGCGTTGCCTCATGTGTGGCCAGCCTCCGGCCCCTGTCCCGCCCCTGCCAAGACAGGTGACCAATTGTTGACTTGTTTTGTCCTCCATAAAGGTTTACCTTTTTTGTCAATGATTGCTTCTGCCTCTCCCCTTCCAGCCCAGACCGACCTCAGCGCCCTGAAGTTCAATGCGTGGCTGGTCGTTGTGGTGACGGCCCTGGCTCTGCTGTCCAGGCTGCCGGCACTGACGCTGGGGCTGGGGGCGGCCATGCTGCTGGGCGCGCTGATACCGCAGCGCTCGGTGCTGCGCGCGGCCTACCGAATGCTGGGGCCACGGGTAGGCCTGACCCCCGACGTGGTGGCCGAAGACCCGCGCGCCCACCACTTTGCACAGGGCGTGGGCGGCAGCTTTCTGCTGGCCTCGGGGCTGCTGTCCCTGTCCGGTCTCTGGGTGGCCGCTACCGTGCTGGGGCTGACGGTCATGGCCCTGGCCCTGCTCAACCTCTCGCAGAAGATCTGTGTGGGCTGTCTGATGTACTTCCAGTTTCGCCGCCTGAGGTACGCCCTGCTGGGGCGCTAAAGGTTCAGACCACCGCCCCACCGCCGTCTCCTGCCCCTATATAAGGAAGCCACCTGCCATGTCCGACATTGAAGCGCTGAAAAAAGAAGTTCCTCCCTTCCAGATTTTCGACCTGATTCCGCAGTACGCCGCCCAGGGCTTTATTGACCCCGAGCGCATTGACCTGCTCAAGTGGGCGGGCGTCTATCCGCAGCGCCCCCAGGAAGACGGCTTCCTGATGATGCGCGTGCGTGTGCCCGCCGCCGAGTTCTCCAGCGCCACCCTGCGCGAGGTCGCCAATATCGCCGAGGAGTACGGCCGGGGCTTTCTGGACGTGACCGACCGTCAGGCCTTTCAGTTTCACTGGCTGACCATTCAGGATATTCCGCGTATTTTTGACCGCCTGGCCCCGCTCGGGCTGCACCCCAAAGGTGCGTGCGGCGACACGGTGCGCGCAGTGATTGCCAGTCCCCTGGCCGGCCTGGACGCCCGCGAGATCATAGACGTGCGCCCGCTGGCCTTTGCCATGGAAGGCAGCCTGACCGGTAACCCTGACTTTCAGGACCTGCCGCGCAAGTTCAAGATGAGCCTGACCGCCACGCCCGAGCTGGAAGGCATTCACCTGATTAACGACATCGGCTTTCTGGCACACCGCGTGAACGGCGAGATCGGCTTCGATGTCTGGGTGGGGGGTGGCCTGGGGGCCGTGGCGCACCTGGCCAAGCGCCTGGGCGTGTTCATCCGCCCGGAAGAAGTCGTGGAGGTCGGCCAGGCCATCACGGCGGCCTACCGCGACCACGGCTACCGCCAGAACCGCAAAAAGAGCCGCCTGAAGTTCCTGATCAAGGACCTGGGTGCCGAGAAGTTCCGCGAGATTGTCGAAACCGAGTATCTGGGCCGCAAGCTGCAAGACGGCCCCTCAGCCCCCGTGGCCCGCTTCGGCGGCAACGACGTGCTGGGCATCAACCCGCAGGCCGACGGCCTGAATTACGTGGTCGTGGCCACCACCGTGGGCCGCATCAATCCCGAAAAGGCGCGCGCGCTGGCTGACCTGGCCGACCGCTACGGCAAGGGCACGCTGCGCACCACCGCCTTCCAGAACATGGTGATTCCGCATGTGGGCACAGAGGACCTGGAGGCCATCAGCGCCGAACTGGCCGCCCTGAATCTGGCGCCGAAGGCCACCATTCGCGGCACCACCATCGCCTGCACCGGCAACCAGTTCTGCCGCCTGGCCCTGACCGAGACCAAGGCGCGCACCGCCGACTTAGTGGACCATCTGGAACCCCTCACCCTGGCGCTGGACGTGCCGTTTACCATCAACCTGACGGGCTGCTCGAACGCCTGCACGCGCTATCAGGTGGCCGACCTGGGCTTCATGGGGGCCAACCGCACCGACAAGGACGGCAGCGTCCATGAGGTCTACAACGTGCATCTGGCGGGCAGCATCGGGCAGGCGCAGCGCACCGGCACCAAGCTCAGGGGCGCCGTGCCCGCCGAGCGACTGAACGAATACACCGAGGCTGTGCTGAGCGACTTCCAGGCAGGCAAGGCGCCGGGCGAGAGCTTCGTGGAATACGCCGACCGCATGGGCCACGAGCGCTTTACCCCCGACGCTGTGCTGAACGCCAAAGAAGTAGTGGGCGCATGACCATCCTGGCAGAGCGCCCCGCCACCCAAAAAGGCCGCGTGGTCTGGCTGACGGGCCTGAGTGGCGCAGGCAAAAGCACGCTGGCCAGCGCCCTGTACGCCGAGCTGCTGGCGCGCGGCATTCCCACCGAACTGCTCGACGGCGACGCGGTGCGCGAGAACCTGAGTAAGGGGCTGGGCTTTTCCAAGGCAGACCGCGATACCAACGTGCGCCGCATCGGCTTTGTGGCCGGGCTGCTGGCCAAACATGGCGTGACAGTGCTGGTCAGCGCCATTAGCCCCTACGCCGACACCCGGCGCGAGGTGCTGTCCGGGCTGCCCAATCCCCTGGAGGTCTTTGTGGACGCGCCCCTGGAGGTTGTGACGGCGCGCGATGTCAAGGGGCTATATCTGAAGGCGCTGGCCGGGGAGATTCCGCACTTCACCGGCGTCAGCGACCCCTACGAGGCGCCCGAAGCCCCGGACCTGCACCTGCGCACCGACCAGATCGCGGTGGATGAGGGGGTGCGGCAGTTGCTGGTGGCCCTGGGGCTGTGACAGCTGTGGACCGGACCGAAGAGGCCCCGCGCCTTCCCTGGCTTCCCGCCGCCTTCTCCCCGGACACCGACCCGCTGGAGGTTATCCGCTGGGCGCTGGCGACCTACCCCGACCTGCGGATGCCCAGTGCGTTTAACCTCAACGGGGTGGTGCTGCTGGACCTGGCTTATCAGGCGGGCTACCGGGGCGAGGTGATCTTCGTGAACACCGGGTTTCACTTTCCCGAAACCCTGGCCACGCGGGACCGCCTGGCGGCGCGCTATCCGGGCCTGACCTTCGTGACCTTGAATGCGGGCGCCCACCCCGAGGACGGGCAGACCGACCCCACGCTGTACGCGAGCAACCCGGATGCCTGCTGCGCGGCGCGCAAGGTGACCCCCTTGCAGGCCTATCTGCGCCAGCAGGCCCCCTCGGCACTGCTCAACGCCCGCAGCCGCGACCAGGCCGCCACCCGCGCCGAGATTCCGTTTGTCGAAGACGGCGCGCGCGTCAAGATCAATCCTCTGGCCCACTGGACGCGCGAAATGCTCGAAGCGTACGCCGCCGCCCACGACCTGCCGGTCAATCCGCTGTACTGGGACGGCTTTCTGAGCGTCGGCTGCTGGCCCTGCACCCGCGCGGTGCGCCCCGGCGAGGACGCCCGTGCGGGCCGCTGGGCGGGCCAGGGCAAAACCGAGTGCGGCCTGTGGGCCGGCGAGGGGCGCCTGTGAAGGCCCAGCGATGTTCCCCCTCTTTCTTTTTGCCGCAGTAGTTGACCCCTTTTGTCCACCAAGTACGCTGACTCCACCCCATCCGAGGTTGCCCACGACATGACGATTCTGCTGCCCCACCTTGCCTCCTCTGCCCTGCCGGCCCCTCTGGGCGGCACCCTCGTCAGCCGTCTGCGCCACCCCGGTCTTGACTTTGACCCCGCCGAGCTGGCTGGCCTGCCCCGCCTGGCGCTCTCGGACCGCAGCGCCGCCGACCTGGAAATGCTGGCGACGGGCGCCTACTCGCCCCTGACCGGCTTTGTGGGCGAGGCCGATTACCTCAGCGTCATCGAGCGGCTGCGCCTGGCCGACGGCACCCCCTGGAGCGTTCCCATTACGCTGCCCGTGAGCCGTGAGGACGCCGCGCGCCTGCGGGGCCGCGTGGTCCTGACGGTGGCCGGCCAGGATGTGGGCTGGATAGACGTGCAGGAGGCTTACGAGGCCAGAAAGGCCCTGGAAGCCCGCGAGGTCTACCGCACCGAGGACGAGGCGCACCCCGGCGTGGCCGCGCTGTACGCCCAGGGTGATTACAACCTGGCCGGCGAGGTGGCGCTGTTTGACGTTCCGCGCGGCGCCTTTCCGGGGCATCACCGCACGCCCGCCGAAGTCAGAACGGTGATTGAGGCGCGCGGCTGGCGCAGCACCGTTGCGTTCCAGACCCGCAACCCCATTCACCGCGCCCACGAATACCTGCAAAAGGTGGCGCTGGAACTGGTGGACGGCCTGCTGCTGCACCCGCTGGTAGGCACCACCAAGGGCGACGACGTGCCCGCCGACACCCGCGTCAAGGCCTATGAGGTGCTGCTGGCCGGGTACTATCCCCAGGCCCGCACCCTCCTGAGCGTCTACCCGGCCGCCATGCGCTACGCCGGGCCGCGCGAGGCGATTTTGCACGCCCTGTCACGGCGCAACTACGGGGTCACGCACTTCATCGTGGGGCGTGACCATGCGGGCGTGGGCAGCTACTACGGCACCTACGACGCCCAGGAGATTTTCAGTGCTTACAGCGCCGAAGAACTGGGTGTGCAGATTCTGAAGTTTGAACACACCTTTTATTGCAACTCCTGCGGCCAGCTTGTCAGCCCACGCACCTGCCCTCACGATTCTTCCCACCATCTGGTTCTGAGTGGCACGAAAGTCCGCGAAAAGCTGCGCGCCGGCGAGGATCTGCCCGCCGAATTCACCCGCCCCGAAGTGGCCGAGGTGCTGCGCGCCGCCTATACCGGGCGGGCGTAGAGGCGCTTGTCGGGTCTGGCCGCTGACCCTCCTCAGGCTGCCGCCTGCGCCCTCTTCCTCATCTTCCTGACCGGGCCTTAAGAAGCCCTGAAGGCGCCGCCAGCGTGGTCACACCCGGTCGGCGGCGCCTGAGCTTGAAATGCAGCATCTCCACCGGAGGCCCCTTCCTATGACCCGAACCCAGACCCTGCTTGCCCTGTCCCTTGCCCTCTTGGGCACCACCCACTCTGCCCAGGCCCAGGAGGCACAAAGCGTGCGGCTGGGCTTTTTTCCCAACCTGACCCACGCCCCCGCGCTGGTGGGCCTGGAGCGCGGCACCTTTCAGAAGGCGCTGGGCAAGGTCAAGCTGGAACCCAAGGAATTTGTCTCGGGCACCACGCTGACCGAGGCCTTTGCCGCTGGGCAGATTGACATCGCCTACATCGGGCCGGGCCCGGCCATCAATGCCATTACGCGCGGAATGCCCGTGCAAATTGCTGCCGGGGCCAGCGAGGCCGGCGCCGTGCTGGTGGCGCGCAAGGACAGCGGCATCAAGACCTACAAAGACCTGAGCGGCAAGATTGTGGCGGTGCCCAGCCTGGGCAACACCCAGGACATCAGCCTGCGCCACATCCTGAACGAGAACAGCCTGAAGCCCAAGACCGATGGCGGCACCGTCACGATTACCCCCGTGGCCCCGGCCGACGTGCAAACCGCCTTTGCAGCCAAACGGGTGGACGCCACGCTGGTCCCCGAGCCCTGGGGCGCGGCACTGGAAGCCCAGGGGCACAAGATTATCGGCACCGAGAAAACCGTGTGGCGCGACGGCAAGTATCCGACCACCGTGGTCATCGTGAACACCAAGTTCGCCCAGGCCAACCCGGCCCTGGTGGCGGCGCTCCTGAAGGCCCACGGCGACGCGGTGGCGTACATCAACAAGTCGCCAGCGGCGGCCCAGACCGTCGTGAACAAGCAGCTGCTGGAACTCACCGGCGCCAAGCTGGACCCGCGCGTGCTGCAGCGCGCCTTTGCCCGCACCCGCTTCACCACGGCCCTGGACGCCGCCGCCCTGAAGGAATACGCCGCCCTGAACGTGGAGGCCGGCTATGCTCGCAGCGCGCCCGACCTCACGCCGTTCCTGCGCAAATAAGCGGCTTGGGGGAATGTCATGACTGCGCTGCAACGAACTGACTTCGCCCGCCCCGCCGGCGGTCCCTCTCGCTGGCAAATGCTGGCCTGGCAGTTCGCCGGCCTGCTGGTCATCCTGGGCCTGTGGTGGCTGGTCACCGATGTCCTGAAGGTGTATCCGCCCTACGTCTTTCCTGGGCCCAAGGCCGTCTGGACCGAAATCAGTTACGGCCTGTGGGGCACCGGACCCCAGGACGGCAAACTGCTGTCCGCGATTGCTGGCAGCCTGCGGCGCGTCCTGACGGGCTACGTCATCGCAGTGGCGCTGGGCGTTGGGGTCGGCCTGCTGATGGGGGCGTGGCGGCCTCTGCGCACGACGTTGGGCGCCTACCTGACAGGCATTCAGAGTGTCCCCAGCATCGCGTTCGTGCCGTTTGCCATCCTGTTTCTGGGCCTCAACGAGCGCGCGGTGCTGTTTGTGGTCATTCTGGAGGGCTTTATTCCGGTGGCGCTGGCGGTATCGGGCGCGCTGCTGAATGTCCCGCCCGCCCTGCGAGTGGCGGGGCGTACCCTGGGCGCCGGGCCGCTGAGCCTGATGCTGCGGGTGCTGCTGCCAGCCAGCGTGCCCAACATCCTGACTGGCCTGCGCACTGCCTGGAGCTTTGCCTGGCGGGCACTGGTGGGCGGCGAACTATTAATTGCCGGGGCCAGCAGTCTGGGCGAGCAATTAGAGGTGGGGCGCAACACCGCCAATGTGGCGCTGGTGCTGGCGACCATCATCATCATTGGCATTATCGGCGGGCTGTTTGACGCCCTGCTGCGCGCCGCTGAAGGTCGCGTGAGGCGCAATTACGGCCTGGAGGTGCCACAATGACCACCACCATGAATCGCTCTGTGCCTGCGGTGTCCAGCGCTGTGCGCGGCGGCGCCCCACTGCAGCTGGACGGCGTGGTTTACCGCTATCACGGCAAGCAGGCCAGCGGCGCAGGCGTGGGGCCGCTGAGTCTTCAGGTGGCCGCTGGCGAATTCCTGTGCGTCGTAGGGCCTTCGGGCAGTGGCAAAAGCACCCTGCTGTCGCTGCTGGCGGGCTTCTTGCGCCCGCAAAGCGGCAAGATTTCGCTGGGCGGCGAGGCTGTGCGCGGCCCCCACCCCCGCCTGACCCTGGTGCAGCAGGAAGCGGCGCTGTTTCCCTGGCTGACGGTGGCGGGCAACGTGGCCTTTGGCCTGCGCGGCGTCTCTGGTCAGGAGAAAAAGGCGCGGGTGGCCGAGGCCCTGCGGCAGGTCAACCTGGCCGGCTACGAAGGCCGCCGCCCCCATGAGCTGTCGGGCGGGCAGCGCCAGCGCGTCGCCCTGGCCCGCGCCCTGGTCACGCAGCCGGGGCTGCTGCTGCTGGACGAACCGTTCAGCGCCCTGGACCACGCCACCCGCACTGCCCTGGCCGACGAACTGCTGAGCCTGTGGCGTCAGGCCGGCGTGACGGTGGTGTTCGTGACGCACCAGCTGGATGAAGCGCTGCATCTGGGCCAGCGTATCGTCGCTCTGCACGACGGCGAGGTGGCGCTGGACACGCTGGCCACTCAGACCAGCCTGCCCGAGTTGCAGGGGCTGTTTAAGGTCTAGGAAGTGAGCAAGGGTGAGGCGGCGTGTGGACTGCTCACACGCCGCCTCACCATTTGTTCAGCAGCGATCGCATGACCCGCAGAGCATCCTGACTGTGCGGGGTGGTGGGGTCGGCCAGTGCCATCTGCGCGGGGAGAACGGCGGCCAGCCCCTCCAGCGCCTGCCGATAGTTCACCCTGAAGGCAAGCGAGAGGTGAGCCTCAAGCCCGGGCGGGTGGGTATTTCGGCGCTGTCTGGACGCCTCTATCAGCGCCAGCAGAACGAACAGTTCGCCGTGAAAGACGGCTGGAAAACGGTGGATGACCGCACACCACACCGGCACCGCCACACAGGTTGCCGGATAGATGGTGCCCTGGTGCCAGATTTGACTCCAGGTGCGTTGATACAGCGGGATTTCTTCCTCTCTGTAGATTCTGGACTCGGGTGGAAACCCGTATTCCACTGGTCCACATCTGGGCCAGCCAGTCAGCCAGCCGGGGCTCCTTATAGCAGGACTGGAGGAGCAGCGCTCTCTCCTCTGCCGAGAACACCAGGCTCAATGCGCCGCTACTTCTTTGCCCTCCTGCTCCTGGGCCAGCTTCACCCAGTCAATGCGGCGGCGGCGCCATTCGAAGATGGCCACCTTCACCAGTTCTTCGGCGCTGCGGCCCAGGAAGACGCCCCAGACGCCCAGCGGTGAGTACAGGCCCAGCGCCACCGCCAGCGGCAGCCCTACGACAAACGCCCCCACCACATCCCCAAGAATGACGCCCTTGCCATCAGAGGCGCCGGGCAGCACGCCGCCGCCGATAATCATGTTGCGCACTTTGGCCACCTGGGTCACAGCGCTGATCAGAATGCCGAACAGCGCAATCTGATGCACCTCGGCCCCCACACGCGGAAACAGGGGCGGCACCAGCAGGGCGCTGGCGGCAAACAGCAAACCAAATACTGCACCCGTCAGCAGCCCGGCGCGGCCAATGCGCCGCAGCCACACCTGGGCGCCTGCCGGGTCGCCTGCTCCCAGGGCGCGGCCGATGAACACAGTCGCGGCGCTCATCAGGCCAAACGACCCCACGATAAAAATTCCTTCCAGGGTGCCCACAATCTGACTGGCCGCCAGGGCCGCCGTGCCCACGCGGGCGTAGACCGCAGCGTACAGAAACCCGCCCAGGCTCCACGCAAACTCGGTAAAGGCCATCGGCGCACTGACCTTGAGGAGGGGGCCAGCAATGGTGCGCCACGCCGCACGGGCCGGCAGGGTCAGGGCGGCCAGGTGGCGCGGACCATAGATCTGGTAGGCCAGCAGCGCCACCTTCAGCACGTTGGCCACCACCAGCGCCCACGCGGCGCCCACTACGCCCAGCGTCGGCAGCGGCCCCACCCCGAACACCAGGCCCAGCGCCACCAGGCTCTCCACGATGACCGTGATGACCGTCGCCACCAGCGGCGTGCGCGCGTGCCCCAGCGAGCGCAGCGCCCCGCTGAAGATCCAGGCCAGGCTGCCGGGAATCAGGGCCAGCATGCTCACCTGCATGTAAGGAATGGCGGCCTGCGTCACTGCCTCCTCGCCGCCGGCCAGGCGCAGCAGCGCACCGGCGCCCAGGACCACGGGCACGGTCAGCAGCAGCGCCAGCAGCAGGCTGGTCAGGACACTGACGGTCAGTGTCTGGTTGACGCCGGCGGTGTCCTGCGCGCCGTGACGCCGGGCCACTAGAATGCTGGTCCCGGTGCCCAGCGCCCCCAGCGTGACAAAGAAGAGAAACCCCAGGCTGCCGCTCAGGCCGACCGCTGCCACCGCCACCGCGCCCAGGGTGCCCACGATGATCTGGTTGACGAACGTCAGGACCAGCTGAATAACCATCTCCAGGCTGACCGGCACAGCAATATCGGCAATCTGACGGGCTGGGCTCTTGAACGATTCAGAAGGGGGCGGCGTCAGAACTGCTTCGGCAGACATGCCCCTACCCTACACGCCCGAACAGGACCAGGAATCAGCCAGATGACCGAGGTGACAAACGCGACCATTCTTTTCACTTGGAAATACTTTAACTCTTTTTCTTGACATTTAACAAGATAGGCACCAGAATGCCCTCCAGCGAGACCCCCATGACCCAGGACGCCGACCCCATCACCGATCTGCCCGCCCCCCTGATTCCCGCCACGAGTTGGGCCATCATTGATTCCACGCTGCGGGAAGGCGAGCAGTTTGCCCGTGGAAACTTCGGGACGGCCGACAAAATCGAGATTGCCCGTGCCCTGGACGCTTTCGGGGCCGAGTTCATTGAAGTCACGACGCCGATGGTCAGCGCACAGACCCGCGCCGACATTTGCCAGTTGACCGGGCTGGGGCTCAAGGCCAAGTTCCTGACCCATGTGCGCTGCCACATGGAAGACGTGCGGCGGGCGGTAGACACGGGTGTAGACGGCCTGGACCTGCTGTTCGGCACCAGTTCCTTCCTGCGCGAATTCAGCCACGGCAAGAACATCGGGCAGATTATCGAGGCGGCGCAGGAGGTGATTGGCTGGATCAAGACCAATCATCCTCAGCTTCAGATTCGCTTTTCCGCTGAGGATACCTTCCGCTCAGAAGAGGCGGACCTGATGGCGGTTTACCGGGCGGTCTCTGACCTGGGGGTTCACCGGGTCGGGCTGGCGGATACGGTGGGCGTGGCCACCCCCCGCCAGGTCTACACCCTGGTGCGCGAGGTCCGCAAAGTGATTCACGAGGACTGCGGCATTGAGTTCCACGGCCACAACGACACCGGCTGCGCGGTCAGCAACGCCTACGAGGCCGTCGAGGCCGGCGCGACCCACATTGACACCACCATCCTGGGCATTGGCGAGCGCAACGGGATTACGCCGCTGGGCGGCTTTC
This sequence comes from Deinococcus betulae, assembly GCF_020166395.1. Lineage (NCBI taxonomy): Bacteria > Thermotogati > Deinococcota > Deinococci > Deinococcales > Deinococcaceae > Deinococcus > Deinococcus betulae. The sequence continues at coordinate 30,028 of NZ_JAIQXU010000036.1, forward strand.
TGGCGCGGATGTTCACCTTTGACCCGCACGGCCTGATGGCCAAGTACAACCTCGACCTCCTGCCCGAACTGGACGCCATGATCGCCCGCATGGTCGGCCTGCCGATTCCCTGGAACAACTACCTGACCGGTGAATTTGCCTACAACCACAAAGCCGGCATGCACCTCAAGGCCATCTACCTGAACCCCGGCGCCTACGAGGCCATTCCACCGGGCGTGTTCGGCGTGGGGCGGCGGATTCAGGCGGGCAGCAAGGTCACCGGCAAGCACGCGATTGCCTACCGGGCGCGCGAACTGGGTCTGCACTACGGCGAGGACGCCCTGCGCCGCGTGACGGACCACATCAAGGCGCTGGCCGAGCACAATGAGCTGGATGACGAGCATCTGGAGCAGGTGCTGCGGGAATGGGTGAGTGCGTAAAGGAAACGGGCGACCCGGACGGCCGCTCAGCGACGCGCCTCTTCCGTGAGAGGTCTGCCCCTGGTTCTCAACACGCCCGCCGCACTGGCGCGCATGCGGCGGCGCCTGAGCGCGGCGCCCCTGACCACTTGGGCTGAGGGCGCGGTGCAGGCGGCTCAGGCCGACCTGGGCCGGGGCGAAGGCACTTTTAGGCGGGCTCGCGCACCTCTGCGCGGCTGGCAGACGCACCGTTCGGGCTGGCTCCGGGTCGTTCTAGACACTCCGCCTGCCGTGGGCCTGACTGTCCTGGTCTGTCTTCAGGCGGGACCGCGCAGCCCACTGCGCCTGGCGTTTGGCTGCCGCGTCACGCAGATCATTGACGAGCCGCGCCGCTGGGGCTTCGTGTACACCACCCTGCCGGGTCACCCGGAACACGGCAAGGGACTGTTTCTCGTGGAGTGGCAGGAAGACGACAAGGTGGTGTTCCGACTCCTGCCCGGCCCACGGCCTGCGGCGGCTGGGGCGTCCCCTGGCCCTGTGGGTGCGGGCCCAGGGCACACGTCAATACCTCCTTGCCATGCAGGCGGGCGCGTCCTGAAGAATGGTCTAATGAACGCTTCCAGACTGACGACTGCTCTGCTTTCCTCAGCAGGCACGCGCCGCCGTGTCTTTACGGGTCTAGACGGGCAAGGGGGCAAGGCTGTCACCGTCTTTCCCAGAGCCGTCACAGACCCTCAAACCGCCGCTGCCCACGCAGGCACGCCCCTGAGCGTCTTCGTGGAGGCGGCCGAACCAGCCGCCGTTCACCTGCGCGTGTTCACGCCTGCCCGTGAGAAGGGCAGTTCGGACAGTGCGGCGCTGGCGGCCCTGACGGTTCTTCAGACCCAGTTGCCTCTCAGCGACCTGCTGACCGTGACCCAGGGCGAGGGACCGGGCGCCGAGGACCAGGCTGCGCAGCTGTGCGGCGGCGAATGGCTGCTGCGGCAGGGCGAGGTGCAGGCGCGGCCGATGACGGCCGACCTCTCCTCCATCGGCCTGGCTGGTCAGGACCCCTGGCTGGCCCAGACCGAGCGGCCCACGCTGGTGGTTCAGGTGAACGGTCTGGCCACACTGGACGCTTTCGCGCCGGATGACGGGGCCATCCGCGCCCTGGGTCAGGCGACGGGCACCACCGGCCTGGTGCTGCACGCGCCGGGTGGGCCTGACCGCGCCCTGGTCAGCTTCCGCGCCTTCGCCCCGCTGCGCGGCTTTGCCGAGGACGCCGCCAGCAGCAATATGCTGGCCTGCCTGGTGGGCACATTGGGCGCGCGCGGCGACCTGCCGGCCGACACCAACCTCCTGCGCGCGGCCCAGCGGATGCCTGGCCAGCCAGCCCGACTGAGCGCCCAGTTTGCCACCACTGCAGGCGGCACTGAGGTCTGGGTCGGGGGCCGGGTGGTGCAGGCACCGGAAGCAGGACACGAGACGCAGGCCGCAGAAAAATAAAACCTGCGCTCTGAACTCAGGCCAAACTGACCAGAGCGGCAGCTGGCCTCGTCGATGTTGCCTGCTCTACCGCGTCCTGCTAATCCCGCGCCCGCCTTTATCCCCGAGGACTTCACGGAAGCGGGGCGCGGCTGACCCGTACACTACCTGGCATGGAGCTTCTTCTCGACCTTCATCCCGACGCCTACCCCCTGGAGGGGTTCCGGCGGCGGCAGCTGCTCGACTGGGTCTTCGGGCAGGGCGTGGGCACCTTTGACGCCATGAGCAACCTGCCGGGCCCGGCCCGCGCCGAACTGGGGGCGCAGTATCACCTCAATCCGTTTCGGCTGATCGAAACGGTGCGCAGCAGTGACGGCAGCGTCAAGTACCTGTTTACCCTGCACGACGGCCGCCAGATGGAAGCCGTGTACATGCCCTACCTGGACCGCAAGACCATCTGCGTGTCCACCATGGTCGGCTGCCCGGCCCGCTGCGCCTTTTGCGCCACCGGGGCGATGGGCTTTGGCCGCAACCTCACCCCCGGCGAGATCGTGGGGCAGGTGCTGGCGGTGGCGGGCGGCGAGGACGTCGCCCCGCGCGAGATTCGTAACCTCGTGTTTATGGGCATGGGCGAGGCGATGCTCAATTATGAGAACACCATGCAGGCCGCGCGGATTCTGCTGCACCCGCAGGCGCTGGGCATGAGCAAACGCCGCGTGACGCTCTCCACGGTGGGCATTGCCAAGGGGATTCGCCGCCTGGCCGCCGAGGACGACCTGGGCATCAAACTGGCCATCAGCCTGCACGCCCCCGACGAAGACACCCGGCGCCAGATTATTCCCACCGGACACGTCAACTCTATCGAAGAGATCATGGCCGCCGCCCGCGATTATCAGGACGTCACGGGGCGCCGCATCACAATGGAATACACCATGCTCAGGGGGCTCAACGACCACGGCTGGCAGGCCGAGCGCCTGGCGGAGCTGCTACGCGGGCTGGTCAGTCACGTCAACCTGATTCCCATGAATCCCTGGCCGGGGTCCAACTTTGAGAGCAGCACCGAGGAGCAGATTCAGACCTTCTACGACATTCTGGAAGCGCGCGGGGTGGATGTCAGCGTGCGCCGTTCACGTGGGCGCGACGCTGGCGCCGCCTGCGGGCAACTGGCCCTGAAGCGCCCCGCAGCCGTCACAGGCGCGGCCTGAGGCCGGGGAGCAGCCCCGCACATGAGTAAGGGTTCCGAGAGACGTTAATGCTAGGCTACAGGCGTTTTCCGCACATCAGGAGGCCATCAAGGTGACGCAACACACGAAAGCGGTTCTGCTGGGGCTGGCCCTGGCACTGGCCACGTCTGGGGCCGCGCAGACCATGATCGAAACGGTCAGCACCATCGGCGTGCAGAACACCCTGCAATCGGCCGGCACGACCTCGGCGCAGGGCGCGCTGCAAAGTGCCCAGAATCTGCAAGTGCCGGGCGCTCCGGGCAGCGCCGCGACTGGTCAGGCGACCACCACGGCGCCGGCGGTTACGGTGACGCCCCTCACTGCCGAGCAGCAAACCCAGGTGGATCAGGCGCGCGCCGCCTACCAGACTGGGGACTACGCCCGCGCCCGCACGCAGTTTGAAGCGGTGCTGGCCCAGAACTACACCAACCCCGAGCCTCATTTCGGGCTGGCCCTGACGCTGTTCGCCCTGAGCGACGAACGCGGCGCCACCTTTGAATTCCAGCAGTTTCAGGCCCTGGCCCCCACCCGCTTTGAAGGGCTGTACAACCTGGGCGTCATCGCCGCGCGTCAGGGCAACCGTGACCAGGCCCTCACGCTGTTTACCCAGGCCGCCACCCTGATGGCCGGCCAGGCCACCCCCGCCGCCCAGCGGCAGGTTCTCGAAGCCCTGGCCGCCGAGCAGACCCGCAAGGCCGACTTTGCCGCCCTGAGCACCTCTCTGGCGGCGCTGGCGGTGCTCGTCCCCGATGATCTGGACGTGGCCTACCGCCTGGCCCAGGCCCGCACCCTCAGTGGTCAGGGCACAGCCGCCTTGCCCGGTGTGTACGCCCTGCTGCAAAAGGCGCCGACCCGAGTGGACGCGGCGCTGCTGCTCGCCGACATTTATGTGGCCCAGAACCTCCCGGACCGCGCCATCCGCGAACTGGACGCGGCAGCGGGCCGGGTGCAGAACGGCGGCGACCGCTCCGTCCTCCTGCTGCGGAAGGCCAACATCCTGGCCGCCACGGGCGACACCCGCGCCGCCGTGTTTGCCGCGCGCGACGCTGGCCGCGAGGACAGCCGCAACGCCGCCGCCTTTGCCCGCGAAGGCGAGCTGCGGGCCCTACGCAACGACCGCCCCGGCGCCCTGACCGCGCTGCAAAACGCGGTCAAACTGGCCCCGCAAAATGCGGCTTACCGCGCGGCGCTGGCCGGCGTGCGCCTTACCCTGAACCAGAACGCCGAGGCGGCGCGCGACGCGGCGCTGGCCCTGACCCTGCGCCCCGACGAAGCCACCCTGGCCCGCGCCCTGTTCGTGCAGGGGGTGGCCGCCTACCGCCAGGGCCAGTACGCGCAGGCGCGCACGGCGCTGCGGTCCAGCCAGACCCGCGCGCCCAACGCCGACACGGCCCTGTGGCTGGGTCTGAGCGCCTACGCCCAGAAGGACTACGCCGGCGCAGCCAGCGCCCTGGCCGAAAGTGTGCAGCTCAGCCCCAGCGTGACGGCCCGCGTGAACCTGGGCAGCGCTCTGCTCGCCAGCGCCCGCTACCCCGAGGCCGAGGCCATTCTGCGCGGCTTGGTCACGGACGATCCCAAAAACGCTGAGGCCTGGTACTTGCTGGGCCTGACCCAGCGGGCCCAGTCGCGTGAACCCGAGGCCCGGACCTCACTGCGTACCGCTGCGGCTCTGGGCAACATCCGCGCGCAGGGGGCGCTGAGGTGAGTCGTCCCCAGGTCAAACCCGGCACCGGGGCCCGCCGCTGGCCAGATGTCATGATTGGCGCCCTGGTGGTCCTGCTGGTGGGCGGGTTTGGCACCGTGCTGCTGCGCGGCGGCTCTGAAAGTGCCCCGCAGGGGTCGACCCCCGCCGTGACCCCAACCATTCCCAATGCCCCCGGCACCGAGGCGTCGGCACCGGCCACCACCGAGACCGCACCAGTCAGCGCAGGCGCCGAGACGGCCTCTCCGGAAGCTGCGGCGCCCGTGACCGCACCTCCCACAGAAGAAGCCCCCGTGATTGAGGCGGCGCCTATTGGTCAACCGGACCCGGCGCTGCAAACGCCAGTCACGCAGGAGACACCTGCGCCTGCCGGGGCCATCACTGAAGCAGCAACGGAAGAAGACGGCGCGCCTCCGACCACCACGCCGGCGCCACGCACGGGCGGCGCAGTGGCAGCCTCTGAACAGCGGGTGCCGCTGCGCAGCGACTACCGCATCAGCCTGGGCACGTTTGGCAGTGAAGAGGGAGCCCGCAGCGCCGCTGCCGGGGTCAGCGCCCTGGGCTACACGATCTATCCCATTGACCTGGGCACGCAGGTGGTGGCGCAGCTGGGACCCTTCAGTGACGAGGCCAGCGCGCGGCAGGCCCTGGCGGATATTCAACGCGCCTACCCGAGCGCGGTGCTGTACCCACCCAGAGGCCGCAGCCTAACAGGCGCCACGGCGACGACGCCTGAGGCAGCCACGCCGACCACTTCAGCACCAGAGACCACTACGCCAGAGACAGCAGCCCCCGCCCCACAGGCCACCACACCTGCTCCAGCCCCTGACGGCCCCACCTACCTTCAAGTGGGGGCCTTTGACCGGGTGGAAAGTGCCCAGAACCTCGTGCAGCAGCTGCGCGACCTGGGCTACGCCCCCACGGTCAGCGCCCCTGAAGGCCATAAGGTGACGGTGCTGGTTGGTCCCTATACCGGCGACGCCCTGGGCCGCACCGAGGGACGGCTGAACGACAACGGCCTCGACAGTTTCCGGGTGCGCTGAAGTGGCCGAAATTCCCACCGCCGCCATCAGCCGCCTCGTCACCTACCTGCGTATTCTGGAAAGCCTGGAACTGCAGGACGTGAGCCGCACCAGCAGCAACGACCTGGCCGAGCGAGCCGGGGTGACGGCCTTTCAGGTCCGCAAGGATCTGGCTTATTTTGGGCGCTTCGGGACACGCGGTATGGGCTACACCGTGCCTATCCTGAAGCGCGAACTGGTGCGGGTGCTGGGCCTCAACCGCTCGTGGAACGTGGTGATTGTCGGCATGGGCCGTCTGGGTCAGGCCATTGCCAACTATCCGGGGGCCAGTGACTATCAGTTTCAATATGTGGGCCTGTTTGACGTTCACCCGGATCTGGTTGGGCAGCAAGTGCGCGGCCTGAAGGTCGACCATATTGATACCCTGAGTGAGTTCACGCGCCTGAACGCCGTGGATATGGGCTTTCTGGCTGTGCCGCCTGAGCGTGCCCAGGACGCCGCGCAGGCTCTGGCCGACGCCGGGGTCAAGGGCATCCTGAACTTTGCCCCGACGGTCATTCAGCCCAGAGCGGCCGAACGGGCGGGTCAGCAAGAAATCAGTGATGAGTGGCGTGGTGTGATTGTGGAGAATGTTGACTTTCTCGCGGGCATGAAGCGCCTGGCCTTTTATATTCTTAATCCTCACCTCAAAGACGCTCCTGCTCCGGAGGAACCTGCATGAAGAAAGCTGCTCTCTTGTCCCTGCCCCTGCTGCTGGCGGCCTGCAACACCACAGGCACGCCAGGCGGCAGCAACGCTTCCGTCACCGTTTCACCCAGCAAGACGAGCGTGACGACGACTGCTGGTCAGCTCTCTGGCACCACGACATATGCCTTTACCAACAAGGCGGGCGGGCGTGAAGTCACCATCAACAGCGCCACATTAACCTGGACAGACACGACGACCAAGACGGCCAAGAGCGAAACGGTGAGCGTGCCCTCGTTCACGCTGCCGGCTGGCCTCACCTGCGCCGCAGCGACGAGCAACCCGTCAGCAGCCTGCAATTTTAACGATTCCGGCACCACTTACGCTGACCGTACACTCAGCAAGACCTTCTCTGACGCAGAGCTGTTTGCTAAGGTCCTGAGCGCCAACCCCAGCGCGAGCAATCTGCCGGTGACCGTGCAGTTCAATGGCACGCAGAACGGACTACCCTTTAGTTTTACCTCCACTCAGAATGGCGGTGACGACGGAACAGAGGCCGCGCCCAAGCCACTGCTCACTATTAACACCACTGGGGCGCAGCCTTACAGCGGCAGCCTGAGTGTCACCGCGTCGGGAAACTTCGATGTCACCAGTAAGGTCAAGAGCCTGGTGCTTGAAGTCAGTGATAGTAAAGGCAATATCGACAACACCTCTTTCACCAGCGTCAATCCCAACGTCAGCTTCAGCGTGGACACTTCGAAGTATCCAGATGGCGCGCTCACCTTAAAGATCATCGCCCTGACAGAGAGCGGCCTGCGTGGTGAGAGCACACCTCAGACGGTGCAGATTCGCAATATCTCGGCGCCCACCATCAGCATCTTGAGTCCAGATGCCAACTCCACCGTCACTGGCCCAGTGACTGTTCGTGTCCAGCTTCGCCAATCCACCTCGGCCTTTACCTTGACCCCATTTAACGGGAGCAACGACGTGCGCCTTGATGTGCGCGACTTCCAGGGGCGGATTGTCAAAACCACCTATGGCAAGGCGAACCGTGTCAGTGAGGGGATTTTTGAAGCATATATCCCACTCGACCTGATTGGGTCTGAATTTTCAAGCAATGCCTACACCATTACCGCAACAGCGCAGGCTGTGCTGACTGATGCCTCTACCCGAACGTTGAATGCGGCGACACCCATTACCACCAAGGTCAACAACACCAAACCGCCTGCCCTGAGTGTCCTGATGCCAGCGTACGTCGAAGATCCATACGCGGGCGCTACCCGTTCCATCCTCTCGCGCAATTCGGCACTGGAGATTCAGGGCAGTGACGACGGCGGGATCACGGATATCCGTGTGGACTTCATCTGCGATGTTGTGACAGCGTTGCCCACTCAGTCATGCCCAGCGTCACCATTCACTCACAATATCCCGGTGAATGTAGCGGGCGTTGTCTACCGCATTTTCGAAATTGGCGCTCTGCTTGATGCCCAGCCTTACGTACAGAACGGCAATTACTCGCTCCGCATTACGGCCTCAGACGGCAGTGGAAACTCCAACGTTCAGGAAATGCCGGTTCGTGTCTCCCGGGCTACAGTGGACAGTGATATCGCCGGGCTGGCAGAACAGTCCATTGTGGACAACATCGTGGAAGACACCCGGCCCGGAGAGCTTAATATTCGCAGCGCCCGCTGGGTCATTCCGGGCAGTGACGGCAGTGTGCCTGGCCGAACGGTCAACCGCGTGCGCGTCTCTACCCTGGCGTACGACAACACCACGAACACGTTGATTCCGACGCGTCAGCGGCTTGACCCCGTGTTCTCTGCAGGGTCAACCATCCAGTTAACACAGGGCTTCGCAGATGAGGGAAGTTACCGGATTGACTATATCGTTCAGGATTTGGTCACGGGTGTAACGCGGTATTATCAGGGCGGTATCATTGTTGTGAAGCGCAACGCTTCGTAAGCCCGATCTGAATAGAGGCCGCCTCTTTAAGAGAGGTGGCCTCTACTGCTCATTTCTCTACGCCGTTAACTCCGCCCCAAGCCGCTCCTGAATCTGCGCCAGCACCGTTTCGGCATCCTGACCAGGGATAACCTCTGTCCAGTGGTCAGTAATAACGCCGTCCGGCGCCACCAGAAAGGTCTCACGGCGGGGGCGGCGCACATCCTCGCCGGGCCAGGGGTCGTCCAGTACGCCAAACAGACTGCTGACAACCTGCTTGCGGTCATCCAGCAGTGGATAATCCAGCTTGCAAACATCTCTGAAACGGGCCTGTTCCTGACGGGGGTCGCCGTTAATGCCCACGACATCCACTCCCTGGGCCTGAAACTGTGGGTACAGCGCCTGGTAGCGCCGCGCCTGCAACTGGCAGTGGGTGGTGGCGGTCTTCGGAAAGAAGAACAGCACGCGCCAGCGGCCCTGTGCCGGAGCATAGGCCAGGCCGGTGTCCTGCTCGGCGGTCAGGCGGGGCAGATAGTCTCCAACAGTCAGTGACATGGCCGCAGTGTAAAAGGGCCAAATGCTGCCTGGGCAAGGGTTGGCTCAACGCCTTTTAAGACGCGCAGGTCAGAGCTGCTGGCTCTGACAGAACGCTATGCTGACAGGCATGGGACTGTGGGTGTTTTTTGTCGTGATTCTTCTAAGCGCCACAGGCATTCTGGCGCTGGCGCTGGGGCCGCTTAAGACGGCCCCCAGCGCTCAAATGCTCCGGATGATTGCTGGCGTTCAATACGCACTGGCGGCGCTTCTCCTGGGTGCCCGCCTGACGGGCAACGCATGACGGCCACCGCCTCCACCGTGCAGGCGCTTGATCTGCTGTTTCTGGGTACTCCTGGCGTGATTGCGTCGTTTGTCTTTGACACCGGCGACGGCCTGGCCCTGGTGGACACCGGCCCTGCCAGCACCCTGCCGGCCCTGCGCGTGGCCCTTGAAGCCCTAGGTGCGCGGCTAGAGGACGTGCGGCACCTTCTGCTGACACATATTCACCTGGACCATGCGGGCGGTGCTGGTGAGGTGCTGGCCCAGGTGCCTCAGGCACGCGCCTATGTCCATGAACGTGGCGCCGGGCATCTGGCCCGTCCTGAGCGGCTACTGGCCAGTGCCAGCCAGATTTACGGTGACCAGATGGAACGTTTGTGGGGGGGCATGCGGCCCATTGCCCCGGCGCGCCTCACCGCCCTGAAAGGCGGCGAGAGGCTCCGCCTGGGCGAGTTAGAGGTGCAGGCCATCGCCACGCCTGGTCACGCCTCACACCATCTGGCCTACCACAGCGGGGACGAGCTCTTCGTAGGGGATACGGGCGGCATCCGCTTGACGGAAACGCAGACCCCCCGCGCCCCCACCCCGCCCCCAGACATTGACCTGGAGGCGTGGCGCACCAGTCTGGACATCCTGGAAGCGCTGGAGGCCACGCGCCTTCACCTCGCGCACTTTGGCACCTATGCCAAGACTCCAGACCACTGGGCGGGCCTGCGCCGCACCATGACCGCCGACGCCGAATGGGTGCGCGCCGGCCTGGCAGCGGGCCAGGACTTCGAGACCATCAACGCCGCTTTTACCGGCGAGTTGATGGCCGACCTGCGGGCCGAGGCTCCTGATCTGCCCGGCCGCTACGATTTTGCCTGCCCACCCTGGATGAGTGTGCAGGGCCTGATGCGGTACTGGCAGCGGCAGACCGTGCGTGGCGCGGCGGGAGGCTACTGATGCGGGTGCTGGTCATTGGCGGCGGTGGGCGTGAACACGCCATCGTTCACGCCTGCGCCCGCGCGGGCCATGAGGTGCTGTGTACGCCAGGAAATCCGGGGATTGCTGGTCTGGCCCAGGTGCTGGACAGCGCCCAGGACGCCCCCAGCCTGGCCCGCCTGGCGCAGCGAGAAGGCGTAGAGGTGGTCATCGTGGGGCCAGAAGCCTACCTGTCAGCGGGCGTGGTAGACGAGTGCGCCGCTCTGGGCATTCCAGCTTTTGGCCCCAACCGCGCCGCCAGTCGCCTGGAAAGCGATAAGGCCTGGAGCAAGGCCTTCATGGTTCGCCACGGCATTCCCACCGCCGCGCACCAGGCTTTTCAGGATCTGGACACGGCGCTGGGCTATGCGCGCAGCCTCACGCCGCCCATCGTGGTCAAGGACGCCGCCCTGAAAGCGGGCAAGGGCGTGACCATCGCGCACACCTTTGAAGAGGCGCAGGCGGCCTTGCAGGAGATTTTTAGCGAGGCCGGCGCGCAAGCTGTCCTTGAAGACTTCATGGTGGGTCAGGAGGTCACGGTACTGGCTATGACCGATGGAGAGCGCTACGCCTTGACTCCGCCCAGCCAGGACCACAAAACCATTTCTGAAGGCGACACCGGCCCCATGACGGGCGGCATGGGTGTCATTTGCCCTTTCCCTCTGGACGCAGACATGTTGACGAACGTCAAGCGAACCATCATCGAACCGACTTTGCGGGGCATGCAGGCCGACGGCCACCCATTTCAGGGCGTCTTGTACGCGGGCCTGATGCTGACGCCGACTGGCCCAAAAGTCGTGGAATTCAACGCCCGTTTTGGCGACCCCGAAGCCGAAGCCGTGTTGCCCTTGCTAGCCAGCGACCTGGCCCAGCATGCCCTGGACGCGGCGCGGGGACAGCTGAAGCCCGAGGAAGTCCGTTTTACTGATCAGGCCAGCGCTGTGGTCATTCTGGCCGCCCCCGGTTACCCCGGTAAGCCTGTCAAGGGGGTACCGCTGACGCTGCCTGAGGAAGCTCAAAACGAGGTGATTTATCACGCAGGGACCCAGCAGGACGGGGACCAGCTCCTGAGCAGCGGCGGCCGGGTGCTGGCGGTGACTGCGACTGCGCCCACCCTGAATGCCGCGCTTGGCCGTGCCTACGCCCTGGCAGGGCGCGTGGGTTTTCCAGGTGCTCAATACCGGCGGGATCTGGGGGCCCGAATTGGAGCCGTCCCCGCAGCGGACGCCAAGCCTGTTTGACCAGCAGGGGGCTGGGGCGCTAGCATTCGCCTCGCCCGCTGTGCCGGTGTGGCGGAATGGTAGACGCACTCGACTCAAAATCGAGCGGGAAACCGTAGGGGTTCGAGTCCCCTCACCGGCACCATCAGAGAAAGCTCCGTCCTAGACGGAGCTTTGTTCATTTGGCCGTCCTGCAATTCCGCGCCGAACTTCCACTTTGCTGCAACTCTTACTGTAACCAGCTTTTTATGAGTCTCTGGTAAATCCATAGAACCAGCTCTCCCCTAACACTCCACCACCACTAGCTCTGCCGCCCACGCCTGCCGCAGCATGTCCGCTGTGCCGCCGCCGCTGGTGGCCGCCATCGTGGGCGCCCAGTTCGGGCAGGCCATCCCGCAAGCCGCCGACTAACCCCGCCCTGGGGCTAGCCGAGGCTAAGGCCGTCGCGTTCTCTTCCCTAGCCGACAGCCCGTTTTAGGCCTGCTGAGAGATCTATGGTCGCCATCATAGCCCCTTAAAAAGTGATCTTTAGCCCTTTCTTGAGTATGCGAAAGGGCTAACTTTCTATTGTGCCAATTGTACAAATCGTACAAAATCTAAAGGTACACGATGGAGTCTGAATGGAAGGTTTTAACAGCATCGCAGTGCCGCTGCATAAGCGCGACACACAGTTGTGTCCCTATGAGCTAGAAGCCTGCCTATGCCTCGCTTAGTTACTTCCCCCAGGGCTGATACCCCATTCTCTCCCCAAAGGAAGGCTGCCCCGATGCCAACACCCCTGCCCAAGGAGCGTTCAGGACGGGCCTGCGACCCAACGCGACCCGAGTCCGCCGAAGCCGAAGCTCAGCTGACAGTTTTCCCCGCCAGCGAAGCGAGAGCCAACTTTATGGAAGTGATTAGCCGTGTCCGGTTCGGACGCGAGCGCCTGGTGATCACCAACAAAGGAAAGCCTGCTGCCGCGATGGTCACGATGGAAGACCTGAGGATCCTGCAGCTTCTAGATGACGTAGACATCTAGGAGATCATTCATGAGTGCCTCGCGCACCCCCCCGCAGAAAGCGTCGATCTCGACGACTACGACTGCCGCCGCTCCTCTCACCGTTAAGGTCAAGTTACACCTAAAGGTGGAGAGGGATCTCGACTCCCTGCCGGACAAGCACTACCGTTAGGTTTGGGCGAAGATGAAGGTATTGAAGCAGGCTCCCAGCCCCTGACCGGCGCCCTATGACTAACTTCCCAGGCGTTTAACGCATGGATTCAGGTGAGTACCGAATCGGATTGACCGAACACAAGACCGCCAGCGAGCACGTGATCATGATTGTGCTGGTGGACTGTAGAAACGATCTGCAGTTCTACAAGCACATCAAGCGCCGTCTGAATCGCTGACCGTATGGCATTTCAGAAGCTGCCCCCAGGACCAGGCTGGGGGCGGTTCCTTTTTGCCGCTCATGTCTCTTCAGGCAGTACCACTGTGGCTTCGTCCAGATCCTTCAGTAGCATGCTGGCAAAGGCTAGGCGCTCCAGTGTGCGGCCCTAGTCTAGGTGTTCGACTTCTTTGTGGCTAAGCGGGTTCTTCAGGGTGGCCACTGCGCCCCGGAAAAGTGCCTGATAGCCCTCTTGCTCAGTTATGACCTTACTGAAGAAGATGCGTGTACTTTTCTGGCCCATAGCATTGTTGACCACACCGACGCTTACATCGGTGCTGGAGAGCTGAGCAAGGTCTCGGACACGCACCTTGATGTACCGGAACGCATTCAGAATCGCCGTGAAATAATCACCACTGGCGAATGAAGTTGCACACCGCTCCTGCAGGTCCGGGTGAAAGTAGCTGGGTAGAAGTGTCTGCTGGTCACTAGCTGTACTTCGGG
>NZ_JAIQXU010000037.1 GCF_020166395.1 Deinococcus betulae
ATTTCATCGAGAATTCTGCTCGATTCAATCGGAGTCCGTATCAGACGGATTCCGTGTGTTTCGTTCAAACATCGGCTCCTTTCCGATGTTCAAACTCCACGCCCGAAACCCGTTTTGCTGCTGCTTCCTCTCGTCAAATTGAATCGTTGAGAATAACGATGCAATCGGAGTCCGTATCAGGACAGTTGAGGGACGTGCCGCGACTCTCCAAAAGAACGGGCCACCCCTGTGCAAGGCGTAAAGCTGCGGTTCATGGCCAGTTCACGGCGGGGCATTAGGCTGCGCCGCGTGAAGTGGCCTGCCCTCTTTGTTGTGCTGCCCGCCCTGCTGTGCGCCTGTCAGGATCAGGAGGCCCGCGCTCAGAACGCCGCCCTTCAGGCGCGGGTTGAGGCCCTGGAAACGCAGGTGCGCGCCCTGCAAGACACTGAGGTCACGGCCCTGCCGGCCGACGTGGGCAAGGTCACCGCCCAGGCAGCGGCCCAGAATTGTGCCAACAGCCTGACGCGAGAGCTAGAGACCTTTCGCCAGAACGGCCTGGACCGGCGTTATCCCACCGCCGCGCAACTGGCGTTGCCGCCCGCCTGCACCGATCAGCGCGTCAACTGGGTGGCGCGCGGCGCCCAGGAGTACACCTTCACGATTACCGACAGCGGCGGCCTGGAACTGGCCCGTCAAAGCGGGTCGTAGCCTTGCCCCGCGACCGGGTCGTCGGAGGTTTCGTCTTCCAGCACAATGCCAAAGGTGGTCACGCGCGTGCCGGTGAAGCCCACCACCAGCGCCCAGACGGCCTGCGGGGCTTTTTCAAAGGTGGCGCTGCGAACATAGAAGGTCTCGCCCTGATTGGTGAAGGTGCGCTCGCCCACCACCTGCCGCTCGGCGCCGTAGGTGGTCACGCCGGCCTGGCGGTAGGCCCGGAAAGCCGCCAGCGACCCCCACTGCCCCTGCACATCGCTGCTAAAGGCATTCCATAGGCCGTCCAGCCGGACCGCGTAGAACTCAGTCAGCAGGGCGCGGCCACGGATCAGGGCCGTGCGCTCGGCGGCGGTGCTGGTGCCCGCGGGCGGGGGCGTGCCCTGCGCGGCGGCCGGCACCAGCAGCGTGAGGCTCAGGGCGACCGAACGCAGCAGGGCAGTCATGGCCCAGGGTAACCGCAGAGGCAGGTCGGGTGGATGTCAGGCAGATAAAGACCCGGCCAGCAGCGCTTCAAGCACCACCGCCACGCCGTCCTCATCGTTGCTGAGGGTGACCTCACCGGCGGCCTGCCGAGCCTCGGGGTGGGCGTTCGCCATCGCCACGCCGCGCCCGGCCCAGGCCAGCATCTCGGCGTCGTTGGGGGCGTCGCCAAAGGCCAGCACTTCGTCACGGGCAATGCCCAGGTGGGCGCACAGCCGTTCCAGGCCCCAGGCCTTGCTCACGCCTTCGGCCAGCACCTCCAAGAACGGCGCGCCGGAATGGGTCACGGCAAAGCCGGGCAGCCCCAGGGCCCGCACCTGCAGGAGCAGCTCATCCGGGTGCAGGGTGGGGTGGCGCACGATGAGTTTCAGGCTGGGCTGGGCCAGCACCTCGTCCAGCGTAAAAGTGCCCATGTCGGCGGGTTCGCGGTTGTGGTCGCTCAGGCGCGCCAGGCCCGCGTAGCCGTCCTGCGCCACAAACACCTCGCCGCCCTGCCGCACCGAGACAAACAGCAAGTCCGGCAGCCGCTCGCGCAGCGCCCCGGCCAGGGCCCGCTGCACGTCGGCCGCCACATGGGCCTCGAACAACACTTCGCCCGTGGGCAGATGCACCCCCTGGGCGCCGTTGCCACACAGCGCCCAGGTAAACCCCAGCGCGGCGGCGCTGGGCCGCACGCTGCGCGGCTGGCGTGCGGTCACCGGCACCACGGGTATGCCCGCTGCACGCGTCGCATGGAGGGCCGCTCGGGTGCGGCGGCTGACCGTCTTGTCGCTGGTCAGCAGCGTGCCGTCCAGGTCGGTGGCGATGAGGCGAATGGGCATGGGCCCACGCCTCACTCGCCGTCCAGCAGGAGGCTGTCCTGGAGTCCTAAGGCCGCCATCTGATCAGGCCACGCGGCGCGGGCCGCAGGCTGCGTCACCATCTGCCAGAGCAGGGGTTCCGGCGTCAGGGTCTGCCCGTGGGCCTGCGCCGCCCAGGGATGACCGGGCTGCACGTGCGCGCGTGCTCCCTGGCGCAGCGCGGCCAGCAGAACACCCAGGGCCAACCAGGCCACCAGGGCATGCCGCTCATCGCCTCCTACCCCCTCGTACTGCAGCTGCGTGAAACGCGCCCGCAGGTGGGCATTCAGGTCGGCGCAGATGGCCGGCACGTCCAGCAGCGTCACGCCGCGTAGCGCTGCGCGCACAGCCTCACTCTGGCTCAGCGCATGCCAGTGCAGGGGCCAGTGCGCCGTGTTCAGGTCATCCCAACGCACAGGCCGCAGCGCTCTGACTGACGCCGGAACATAAAAGGCTTCGCTCCAGCGGTCAGCCTGCCTAAGCAGTGAGCTTAGCTCTGCAGGCGGCAAATGCTCAGGCCGAGGGACTTCTAACCTGTCCAGGCGCGCACGCAGCGATGGATGCGACAGGGTCCCCTCACGCTCTGGAAGGTCCTGCGCCGTCCAGCCCCGCAGCCGCTCGGCCTGCTCACTCCTGAGGAACATCTGAAAGCCCTCAGCCAGCGGCACGCGGAAGCCCGCCTGTGCCAGCGGCACCACCTCCTGCGCGACATAGGCGTCAAACAGGTGAGCCTCAACCGCAATACGGCGCAGGGCAGAGTGGGCGGCGGCCGCCCCCGCCACGCGCTCTGCGGCCTGGTCGGCGGCGTGCTCCTGGGCGTGATTGAGCCGCTCGCTCACCCGCAGGTAGGCGCGTGCCAGGGCCGTCATAGGCAGCGCCAGCAAGTTGCCCAGCAGGAGGTACAGCACCACGGCAGTAGACAGGCCCTGCGGCAACAGCTCAACGGCCCGCTCTGGACTACCTTGGCGCAGGCTCAGGGCCGTGCGGAACATCCCCGATGCCAGACCGGCCAACCGCCAGGCCCGCGCCGCGTCCCCGCCGCCCAGGTGGGCTAATTCATGAGCAATCACGGCCTTAACCTCTGCGCCGGGCAGAGACAGCAGTAAGGGCAATCCCAGGCCCAGGGTGGAGCGGCCCCCCTGCACAGACATATACGCATTCATGTCGGGCAACAGCCGCACTTCTGTGGGCATAGGCACATTCAGCGCGTGAGCAACGCTCTCAATGAGCGCTTTCAGGTCTGGCTCACTGTCAAGCGCTACAGGCGTTCCAAACGGAGCTGGGCGCCGCCGAGGAAATGAGGTCCACCACAGATGAAGGAGCAAACCTGCCGGCATCAGCAGCGCGCCCCACCGCAGCAGGGCTGGCAGCCCCGACCCAGCCAACGCGATGATCACCCACAGGAGAGCGGCACTCACCAGCATGAAGAAGACCCAGTAGCACAGCAGTATCCCCAGAGCCAGGCGACTGTCGCGCTGGATGGTCCCGGGGTGAAGCAAAACTGGAGAAGCAGAGGTCACGGTGTCACTGTAATGGGCGCAGCACTTTCATGGAGACGAATCTCCCGCGCTTCCAGCACCACCACGGCCGAGGCGTGGTCCTTGGTATGGGTCAGGGTCAGGTGGGCCACCCAGCCGCGCGCGGCCAGTTCGGCGGCGATCTCGGGAACAAAGCCCAGGACTGGCGGCGCAAACGGAAAGGGACCATCCGGGGTGCGCTCACGCTCTACCCATACGTCCCGCCAGCCATGCGGGCGTGGCCAGACCTTCTGAAAGGCTTCCTTGGCGGCAAAGCGCGCCGCCAGACTGGGGGCCGGGTCACTCAGCCGGGCGCAGTAGGCCAGTTCGGTGGGCGCAAACAGCTTCTCGGCCCGGCAGCCTTCGCGCGCCAGCATCCCCCGGATACGGGCAATTTCAATCAGGTCGTGGCCCACCGCGACAATCACGGTTCCCAGCATACGTGCCCTATCCTGGCCGGGTGACCCAGAGCACCGAGCCGCTGTTTCCCGATCTGCGCCTTCCGACCATCGCGGCGGCGCTGCGGGGCGCCCAGCCGCTGTGGACCGCCCTGGGGGTCAGCCGCGTGCGTGTGTTCGGTTCGGTGGCGCGCGGCGAGGCCACACCCGGCAGCGACATTGACCTGCTGGTGGACTGGGCGCCCGGCACGCCGCGCGGCCTGCTGGACCTGATGCGGGTGCGCGAGGTCTTTGAGGATGTGCTGGGCCGCCGGGTCGACGTACTGACTGCCGCCCCCCTGCGTCACCCGCTGAGGGGCGAGATTCTGGAAGACGCGGTGGACGTGCTGGCCGTCCCCAACCCCGCCCCCCGCACCCACCGTCCCAAACGCTGGCGCTGGCGCGTGTACGACCTGCTGGCGGCCATTGACCGGATTGCGGCCTACACGAGCGGCCACTCGCTGACGACCTTCACCCGCGACGAGGCCGTGCGCGACGCTGTGCTGCACAATCTCGCCCGGCTGGGCGAAACCACCAAGTTCATTCCCCAGAGTGTGCAGGACCGCGCGCCGCACCTGCCCTGGGCGCTGCTGCGTGACATCCGCAATCTGGTGTCCCACGATTATTTCGGCATCGAGCCGGCGCTCATCTGGCACACGGCGAGGGTGGAGTTGCCAGCGCTGCGGCCGGCGCTTCAGGCGTTGGCGGATGGGAAAGCGGGACTGTAAGGACTGGGCATAGGCAGGGGAGGTTAATTTAAGCCTTCGTCACCCCACCCCCCAGCCCCCAGCCCCAGAGGGCAACGACTTCGCCGCCCTGCGCGGCCTGCGCGTTGCCGCTGACCTCGTTCACGGGCCTGAAACCTGGTGGCGGGGGAGCAGACGTTGGCACTGGGCAGGGGTTGACTGGCGCGGTGGACAAGTGCTGTCTTTCTGCGCTGTGGACGCCGTGGCCCGCCCATCGCCCCACGCCCGCGCGCTGCGCGCACGACGGCTTCCGTTGCTGGCCCTGTGATGGCGTAAGGCTGGGACGCTTCAAACACGAGGTTCTACTTTTAGAAGATGCTGGCGCAACAGCTTTTCAAAAGTAGAACCTGCTGAGCGCACCAAGGCTTCCTGCCCCAGTGCCGCCCAAGTCCAGGCGAGGCCATTGTGCGCGCAGCGCGCAGGCCCTTCCGCTGGGGCAGCGGATGGCGTCGAGGCCAGACACGAAAACGGACAGAGCAAGCCGGCCAACGCCAGTAGCAACTCTTGCCCAGTGCCAACGTTGCCCCCCCCCTACCCCGCTGGGGTAGGGGGGCTGGGGGGGTGGGGAAAAGCAACCTAGCCACCTTGCTTATCACAATAAGTGTCTTTACCATAGAAAAACTATGTCCCTCACCGAAACCGAAGCCGCCCTGCTCGCCCTCATCCGTGCGGCACCCCAGGCCACCCCCGAGGAACTGGCCCGCCGCCTCGGCTCTACCCGCGCCGCTGTGAATGTCCACGTCGGCAATCTGGTAAAGAAAGGCGCCCTGCTCGGCCGGGGCTACCTCCTCCCGCCTGACCTCGGCCCCACCCGGATGGTCGTGGTCGGCGGCGCGAATGTGGACGTGAAAGCCCGCACGCTGGCGTCAGCACTGCCAGGCACCAGCAACCCTGGCGTGACCACCCAGGCCCCCGGTGGCGTGGCCCGCAACGTGGCCGAGAACCTGGCGCGGCTGGGCGTGCCGGTCACGCTGGTGTCGGCGGTGGGGCGCGACGCCCTGGGCGACTGGTTGCTGCGGCAGACCGAGGCGGCGGGTGTGGATATCCGGCAGGTGCTGCGTGCGCCGGATGTCGCCACAGGCACGTATACGGCTGTGCTGGACGACAGCGGCGAGTTACTGGTGGCCGTAGCGGCCATGGCGGCCACCGACGCCCTGACCCCCGCCGCGCTGCAAGAACGGCGCGGCACCCTGCGCGGCGCAGGCTGGGTGGTGGCCGACGGCAACCTGACGGCGCCCGCCCTGGCCCACCTGCTGACCCTGGCCGCCGAGGCCGGCGTGCGGGTGGTGTTCGAGCCGGTCAGCGTGCCCAAGGCCGCCCGCCTGCGCCCAGCCCTGGCGGCTGGCCTGCCCCCTTACGCCGTCACCCCCAATGTCGCCGAGTTGGGCGCGCTGCTGGGCCGTGAGGTGCCGGACGAGCCCCAGGCTCTGCGGGCGGCGGCGGCCGAACTCCACGCTGCGGGCATCACCCTGGTGTGGGTGCGGCGCGGCGCCCAGGGCAGTTTTCTTTCGGCCCCAGACGGCGAAGATAGCCTCCCCGCCCTGCCCGCCCAGGTGCGTGACGTAACAGGCGCCGGCGACGCCATGCTGGCCGCCTTCCTGGCTGGCCTGGCCGCTGGCCTGCCCCCGGCCGAGGCCGCCCGCCACGGCCACGCCGCCGCCGCCCTGACCCTGGAAAGCGACCTCGCTGTCTCCCCCACCCTGACTCCGGCCGCCATCCGCGAGCGCGCCGCCCTGACCCCCAAGGAGTCCCCATGACCACCCCCATCCCTTTTCACCCCGGAGCCGCCACCTACCTTGACCTGCACCCCGAAGTCGCCGCCGCCCTGAAAGAAGGCCGCGCCGTCGTGGCGCTGGAAAGCACCATCATCAGCCACGGCATGCCCTTTCCCCAGAACGTCGAGATGGCGCGCGGCGTGGAAGAGGTCGTGCGCCAGCAGGGCGCCGTGCCCGCCACCATCGCGGTGCTGGGCGGCCGCCTGAAGGTGGGCCTGACCGAGGGTGAACTGCACCTCCTGGCCACCGACAAGGGCGTGGAGAAGGTCAGCACGCGCGACCTGCCCGTCACCGTCGCACTGGGCAAACACGGCGCGACCACCGTGGCCTCCACCATGCGGATTGCCGCGCTGGCGGGCATTCGCGTCTTTGCCACTGGCGGCACGGGCGGCGTTCACCGGGGGGCTGGACAGAGCATGGACATCAGCGCCGACCTGCTGGAACTGGCCCAGACCAACGTATGCGTGGTCAGTGCCGGGGTCAAGAGCATTCTCGACATCGGCCTGACGCTGGAGGTCCTGGAAACCCAGGGGGTGCCCGCCATCACGCTGGGCAGTGAGGAGTTTCCGGCCTTCTATTCACGCCAGAGCGGCTTCGCCTCGCCCCTAACGGTCCAGACTGCAGAAGAGGCGGCCCGCGTCTTGCAAGCCAAGTGGGCCCTAGGCCTGTCCGGCGGCGTGCTGCTGGCCAATCCCATTCCCGAGGCCGCCGAGATTCCCGCCGCCGAGATTGGCGCGCACATTGACCAGGCCCTGACCGACATGGATGCGCTGGGCCTGACTGGCAAGGCCACCACGCCCTACCTGCTGGGCCGCGTGGTGGAATTGACAGGCGGGCGCAGCCTGGAGACCAACATCGCCCTGGTGCGTCACAACGCGGCGGTGGCGGCCCAGGTGGCGGTGGCCTACGCTGAGCTGACCCGGACCACCACAGGCTGAGGGCAAAAGCAGGAGGGGCGGCGGTCTGACTTCTCCGCCGCCCCTCCCCTTGCGGCGTTATCCCCTGGCCCGGCGGCCTAGCAGTCGGCCGAGACCCCCCAGCGCCGCCAGCACCAGCACCCAGCCTTTTTTCAGGAACAGCAGAGCGCCGGCCAGCAGGCCCACCTTCTTGGCCGCCGCCACCCCCAGCAGGCCGGCAAGGCCGTAGGTCGCCACCTTGTCCGTCCCCGAATTGAAGTCCTCGTAGCGTGCGCCCGGCGTAAACGACACCTGCTTGAGCACTGCGGCCATGTCGCGCTTGATCTGCGGCAGTTGAGCCATTCCGGCCACGGCGTTCAGTTCCAGCACGTTGTCACGGCCCAGCACGCGTACGGCGTAATTCAGGGTGTGGTCGCCCGGGCTGTCACTGAAGGTCAGTTCCTTGGCCCAGTACATCTTGTGGGTGGCCGCGTCGTAACGGGGCTGATCGGCCCAGCCCACCAGGCTCACAGTGCCAAAGCCGGCTTCCTCGCGCGCCTGATTGTCCTCGGCGGTGGCGGCCTGCATGGTGCGCATCAACTCGTCGTACTTGATGCCGGCTGCGTCTTGGTCCGAGACGTGACCGTCTTTGCTCTCGGTAATCACCACGCCCCAGCCCTGCTTGGTGCTGGGGTCCAGGCCAGCGGGAACAATCATGCCCAGCACGTCCTCGGCGGCCTCCGGGGGGTTGCCCCACTGGGACACGATGACCTGCTGGGCGCCCGCGGCGTCCAGGTAGCGCAGGCCCGCGCCCGTGTTCAGCTGGGCCTTGCCGCCCAGCAGGCTCACCTGACCGGTTTGATACCGCAAAGGGGCCTCCGCCTCCTGGGCCCCTGCCACCGACAGCCCACCCAGACCCAACATGACCACCACTTTCTTCATCATGTTCTCAGCTTAGGGAGCGTTGACCGGAGACATTGCCACACTTGCGGTGTCCCCCACCGGGGGCAGGACCCTGGCCGCAGAGTGTCCCCGACACAGGAACGCGCCGCTTTTGCGCCCAGAGGCCGGTGGTACGCTCAGAGACGCTATGGATTCTTACGACGTGTTGGTCATCGGCGGCGGCCCAGCAGGCTACGTGGCCGCCATTCGCGCCGCGCAGCTGGGCTTTAAGACGGCCTGCGTGGACGCCTTCGAGCGGGGCGGCAAGGCCTCCCTGGGCGGCACCTGCCTGAACGTGGGCTGCATTCCCAGCAAGGCCATGCTCGATTCCAGCGAGAAGTTTGAAGTCATGCAGCACGACTTTGCCGACCACGGTATCAACGTTCAGGGCGCTACCATTGACCTGGGCAAGATGCTCGGGCGGAAGGCCGCCGTGGTGGACAAGCTGACGGGCGGCGTGGCTTACCTGTTCAAGAAGAACAAGGTGACTTCCTTCTTCGGGCTAGGGCGCCTCGTGCGCCAGGACGAAGGCGGCTGGGTCGTGGACGCCGCCGGCATCGAGGTAAAAGCCAAGCACGTCATCGTGGCGACGGGCAGCAGCCCCCGCGCGCTCCCGCTGGCCCCCTTCGGCCGTCATGTGGTGGACAACAGTGGCGCCTTGGCCTTTGAGGAAGTCCCAGGCCAACTGGGCGTGATTGGCGCCGGCGTGATTGGTCTGGAACTGGGCAGCGTGTGGCGCCGCCTGGGCGCCCAGGTGACGGTGCTTGAAGCCCTCCCCGGCTTCCTGATGGCCGCCGACGACGCCGTGGCCCGTGAGGCCCAGAAGCAGTTCCAGAAGCAGGGCCTGGCCTTCCACTTTGGCGTGAACATCAGCAGGGTCGAGCAGGACGACACTAGCGTCAGCGTGACCTACACCGAAAAAGAGCAGGAAGTCACGGCCCGCTTCGACAAACTCATCGTCTCCATCGGCCGCGTGCCCCATACGGCGGGACTGGGGGCCGAGGCTGTGGGCCTGGCGCTGGATGAGCGCGGTTTCGTAAAGGTGGACGGGCACTTCCGCACCAACCTGCCCGGCGTGTACGCCATTGGCGACGTGATTGGCGGCGCCATGCTGGCCCACAAGGCCGAGGAAGAGGGTGTGGCCCTGGCCGAGATGCTGGCGGGGCAAGCCGGGCACGTCAACTACGACGTGATTCCCTGGGTGATTTACACCAGTCCCGAAATCGCCTGGGCTGGCCTGACCGAGAAGCAGGCCAAGGAGAAGGGGCTGAAGGTCAAAACAGGCCAGTTCCCCTTCAGCGCCAACGGCCGCGCCCTGGGCCACGGCGACCCGCGCGGCTTCGTGAAAGTGGTGGCCGACGCGCAG
Organism: Deinococcus betulae; assembly: GCF_020166395.1. Taxonomy (NCBI): domain Bacteria; kingdom Thermotogati; phylum Deinococcota; class Deinococci; order Deinococcales; family Deinococcaceae; genus Deinococcus; species Deinococcus betulae. Next base: position 9,692 of record NZ_JAIQXU010000037.1, read on the forward strand.
ACCGACAAACTGCTCGGTGTTCATATGGTCGGCCCGAACGTCAGCGAACTGATTGGCGAGGTCGTAGCCATCATGGAATTTGGCGGCAGCAGCGAGGATCTGGCCCGCACCGTGCACGCCCACCCCACCCTCAGCGAAGTGGTGAAGGAAGCCGCCCTGGCGGCCGATAAGCGCTCGCTGCATATGTAAGGCGCTGGCCGGGGTGAGGCAGCACGTTCCTTCTTTGCCCCGGCTTGACGAATCCCAGAAAACCCAGTATCTTTCTGTGCGTGCCGGAAACGGCGCCCCTTGAAAGGCAGTCAGCGGCGGCGAAAGCCAAAGCACAACTGAAGTGGTGTGGCCCCATCGTCTAACGGTTAGGACACTACCCTTTCAAGGTAGCGATACGGGTTCGAATCCCGTTGGGGTCACCAGAATAAGCCTCCGCCTCGGCGGAGGTTTTTGCTTTTGAATGTGAAATTGTTTGACGCCGTTATGGGACGCTGTTCGGAAGGTTTGCGCCTGTGCGTAGCTCAACGCGAAATGGTAGGTCGGCATCTACGAAGGTCAGAGGACACAGGGCTTTAGCAGGCGGCTTGAGAGTCAAGCCTCTTGCTGCATCATTCCTTGCCCTAGTGGATGACCACAGGGATGTCGGTCGTTATTCCTGGGTGGGATAGAGGCCTTGGAGCTTGTCTCGAGTTGCTGATGTCGAAAATTGCCAATTGATGCGGACAGATCAGGCATTGCGGTCTGTTTCTCAGGCATGGAGTTCACGCTCAATGGCATCTTTGCTGGCCACGCGCTGCCCCAGACACTGTCGTTGTAAGGCCGACCATTCCAGCTCAACCATGTTCAGCCAGGAGGCGTGTAGATCCACTCGAATGGGCGGGTCAATCGCCGGGCTTCCTCGGCTGGAAGGTGTTGGTACAGCGCTGCTGGGGTATGCGTCGAGAGCTGATCGAGCACCAGGCGAATTTGTGAAGCGCTCCATGCACTGGAGTTGCACAGCAAAGTCGGCATTCCCTCGTCGATCGGTGACCGTCACCGTGCGTTGACCCGTTAAGGGTTCCAGCGCGACAAAGAAATGGACGGTGCCACAGCGTTTGTACTTATGGTCTACCCGTGCCTGGTGTCTCGGCACGGGGGGCAGTGGATCCCGCACGTGATCAAGCAGCTGGTAGGACTTTTCATTGAAGCAGATGACCGGCCGCAAAGCATCGTAGGGCTGGGCATACGAGTCCAAGACCACTTCCATGCGCCAGACGAAGTCTGCGCCTACCTGGGCGACACACCAACTTTGAACCTGCCACGGTCCCTGCGCGTTTTTTTCAGCGTGCGCCGCACTGTTTCGTCACTGATGCTCTCCACGACACCCAATGTCACCAGCCGGTCGGCCAGCAATTGCATCGTCCACGTCTCCCGGCCGTCGGGAGTAGAGCACACCTCAGCAATCAGGATCGCCGTCTGCTGAGCATTCAGTTTCGGAGGCTGCTTTGGTCGTGCTTTCTCGTACAGAGCGGCCTGAAGACCACCCTCGACATACTTCCTGCGAATGGACGCCACAGTCGCGGCACTCACGCTGTGTCGCTGGGCTATATCTCGGTCCAACAGGCCTTGATCGCTTAGCAAGAGCAGGCATGCGCGCGTCATCTCGGTGAGCTGTTGCCGTTCATCATCGCTCAGCTGCACGACCCACTGTTTCTGTCGGCCCATCCCTGATAATAACGCCTGTCATGCCTGTGGTCATGCACTAGGAGCATCAGGGGTAGCGGTTCGAGGGTGGCGGTAAAGATTAGAGACTCGGACATGCAAGGCAAGAAAGTCCTGTGTTCGCCATCATTGCTTGAAGCCAAGCTGAGCGCGTCCTTTTTGTCGGGTGGAAGCATGGACATCTCCCGAAGAGCTGCCCCAAAACTCCACGGTGGGGATGGCGTCTAGCATGTTGTAGGCCCCATCAGACGTATGGAGATGGAGAAGGAAGTCCACCGCCTCCCTACCTTGGTACCCCTGAAACAGGGTAGAGAGTACTTTACCGCGCTGGTCCAGAGGACATTGAGAACCTCGGCGTAGTTCTTCCCTCAGGAGTAGCGTGGATTTGATGTTTCGCTGTCACAGGGTCTTGTGACAGACTTGAATACTGAATTAGTAGAACAGGTCCTGAACATCAAGCTGCCTCAACAGGAAGCGGTTCTAGAACTGAAGCGCGTAACCGATGCTGTTGAAGGAAAAACGGTGGCAGCAAGGCTTCTGGTCACTCACAGCCCGCCACCCTAGCGGCCTTAAGTTGACAGAATTACCAAGACGGCTGGCGTGGTGAACCTTATGTTCCACTGGCTATTTTGTGAAAGAAAATAGCCCAAGGGCAACAGGAAAGAGCCAGTCACTATAGTCATGGGCGTGAGTGCCTCCTTTGAACCGCACACTGCGCCGCGGTGGCTCCCTGTTTAGCTGACTGGTTTGCTGGTGGCCTATGGGCTTTCTCCCGTTGCACTCCTAGTTCTGCCGCGAGTTGCCTCAGGCGGCGTGGTGACTGCTGGGATTCTATGCCCTCAGCCAGCAGATACCGACCCTACTTGCTCCAGAACCTTTGCTGGCCAGCGTTCTGACTGCTGCGCGGACACTGCTCATGCTGGGATTGATAGGTGAGGGGGCGGCACTGGGTCAGGCCAATCGCTTGATGCCCCTGGGCCTCGGTCTGGGGATGGTGTACATAAGCGCGTTGGTCTACAGCGTCATGGGTGGAACGGATTTCCTGAGTACCCGGCTGACCCATCCGCTTATGACACCCGTCTCACTGGGCCTCGCGGGGGCAGTTGGCATCTGGCTATCGGCATTCGGGTTGGGGAAGCTGGTGTGGATGCTACCTTTAGCGGCCCTAGCGGCAGGCATGTTGCTTCCCTCGGGCAGCCGTGGCCCGCTTACTGGCGGCCGTGGTCGGGCTGCTGATGGGCGCCGCTGTGCGGCAGCGGCAGGGGATAAGGGTCATCCTGCTCATTGGCGCGGCCCTGACTGGGGCTTTACTTGTTGGGGAGCGTCTGGAACTCAGCAGTGTCACCAGACTCCTACAAGCAGACAACACTGGGCGTGACGTCATCTGGAACGACACGCTAGACGTGATCCGGAGCGCCCTGTGGAGCGGGGTGGGCAGCTACCGACTGGGGAGCGGTCTGGATCCTGCTGGCGATTGCGAGTGGTTCACGGGGGCGCAGGGTGAGACCCGGATTTGCCCAGCGTGGGCCAAGCAACTGGGAGACCCGTGGTTGAAGCGCATAACGTGACGCTGCAGCAATTGGCCGAAACGGGGCCGCTCGGCCTTGTAGGCTTGTTTGCTCCGCTCGGCGGGGTATTGACTGGAGCGTGGTATAGCCGTGACCCCCTGGCGCTCGCCGTTACGGGAGGGCTCATGGTGGCAACCTGGAACTACAATACCTTAATAATCCCGGCTGAGCTATTCTGGATGACCGCAGGAGCAAGCCTACTCCACTTCAAGTCAATTCGCTGGACGACAGGGTCCGTCGCATCCACCCTGCTGTTGGTACTCTCGGTGCCGGTACTCGCGCTGGCAGCACCTTCCGCGAAGTTTGCTGGCAAAGTCTCCTTCCTGCAACTGCCTGGTGAGGCGAGTCGCGGGGATCTATATGAAGTCGCCCTTCGGCTCCAGGAACCTACCGGGCAGTCCTGCGAACCTGCCGACGCAGTTGTGCGGCCGTGCAAACTGTGCCATTCACGGTGCAGATAGGCGCTGCACCCGTGGTTGTTCTGAAAACCTGCCTGGCAGAGCAGGGCACTCAGCGCCTGGACTTGCTCCCTTATCCAGGGACATCTAGGTAGCACAGCGGGCCTGGAGCGTGGAGGTGCAGCCATGACAGGGCAGCAAGGGAGGATAGGTTGGGTATGGCCCATGGGTGCTGTAGCTCTGGCCACTGCCGGCTTGCTGAGCCTGATTGAAGCGGCACCCTCAGCGCCGGAACTGGCTCTAATGGTTCCTGAGCAGCGCTCCTCTGCGCCAGCCGTGTTCAGGCCTGGGTACGAGTCGGAGCCTGGAAGTGTCCTGCAGCAAGGCGAAGGGTTCGCGTTGCTGGCGAACGGCTGGGTAGAAGCGCACGTCTGCAAACCTGGCGTCTTGCGTATTAGGGCACGTGGCGACTCAGGTGGAGAGAGTTGGCCACGTTTAGATGTTTCTGTGAATTCACGTTGGCTGCGGAGCACCGAGATTCGTGCGGGACAGACACTGGAACTTGAAGTGCCGGTTGCCGGTCAGGTGGTGCTGGCGTATCTGAATGATTACTACCGTTCGGAGGTGCGCCTCGCGAATCTAGACAATGTCCGACTTCAGGACGCGGGCTGCGCGGCCTTAGAGGTGGTTGTTCCGGCAGCCGCTGGGGCCCGTTGGTTAGCGGAAACCCGAAGCACTTGGCTGGTGAATAGCGTACCAGTAGTATTCACGCCATGCTCTGCAGGCACAGCAAGCAAGAGGCGCATTTCCAGAGCTAAGGTTCAGCCAGGAAGGACAGGTCATTCAGACTGCCAATGCAGGTACTCGCCGGCAACTGCTGCGCTTCCTAAGTAGAGTGCGAATAAGAAGTAGGATTAAGACATGGGCCGCCCGGCACGAAGGATCGAGATCAGCGACGCCGCCGACCAGCAGTTCCGTGCACTGGAATTCAATGTCCATGTGCATCCGAAAGTGTGATTTCGGGCGACCCTACTTCGGTTGCACCGCGCGGGGTGGACGGTCACCTAACTCGCGCAGCACTTTAACCGCAATCCACAAGCGGTGCACCACGATCTGACGCGCTTTGAACAGCACGGCATCGCGGGGCTGGCTGATGGGCAAGCCCCAGGCAAACCACCGCTGGTCACCGCAGAGATCGAGCCGTTCGTGCATGAGAAACTGCACCAAGACCATTTCTGGACGGCTTTGATGTTCTGTGACGCCGTGGCGCAGCACTTTCAGGTGACGATCAGTCCTCGAACCATGACCCAGCATCTGCACCGTCTGGGCTACACCTGGAAGCGGGCGGGGTACTCACCCGCCAAACCACTCGACCCGGCTGTGCACCACAAACACGCCGCGTCCATTGAGACGCTGAAAAGGGGGCGCTGGACGGCAAACTTCGCCTGAGCTTTCTGGACCAGACCGGCCTGGGATTGATGTTGTCCATCGGTTCGACGTGGACCACTCGGGGCTCAGGCTGTCAGTTTGAGATCCCCACACGGTGGGGGCCAAGTGGACGCATCAATCTCATGGGCTGTTTCACGTTTGACGGGGCCAAGACCCACTTGGACGTGCGCGAACTGAATGGAAACTGCACGAGCGCACAGGTCATAGCCTTCCTCGACACCGTGGCACGGTCCTGTGACCCCCAGCGCTTGACCGTGGTGGTGTTGGACAATGCGCCCTTTCACAAGAGCGCTGCCCTGCGGAAGAAGATCCCACACTGGGCGGCTCAGGGTCTGTATCTCCAGTATCTGCCGCCCTACGCGCCGATGTTGAATCACATCGAGACCGTCTGGCGACGACTCAAGGGCTTTTTGATGCCCAGGCGCTGCTACGACTCTGTGGCACAGCTGCGCGATTCTCTCTACATCGCCTTGACCACCCTCGGCGTCCGGTTTGTCTAAAATATATCTGCGAGTTACTTAGTTCAGGCGGCCCCATCACGGTCACGCTGCAAAATCCCTATACTAGGGAAACAGCCGACTGCAACCTCTATCTTGACCGCATGAACTTTACCGCCCTTAACGCTCAACGAATACGGCCAAACTTGTTCTCCGGAATCAGACGCGTCAAGCCGGTCCGTATCGTGTCAGCATCCTCATTCTGAGCATATGCACATAAGACTTCGAGTTCGCGAGCGATAATGGCAGGGTCGACCGCTCCGAGCTTAGCACTGAAAATCTCGCTGTGGGTGGTGGCGTCGCTCCCTTCACTGGCAGTCAAGAGCTCCTCATAAAGCTTTTCCCCAGGGCGCACGCCACTGTAAACGATATCCACGTTCCTGGCACCAGAGAGACGGATGACGTCACGGGCCAGTTCTGCGATCTTAACCGGGTTGCCCATGTTTAGGACATATACCTTGCCGTTTTCGGCGAGACCACCAGCTTGCAGGACCAGTCGGGCCGCCTCTGGAATAGTCATGAAATACCGGACCATCTCGGGGTGGGTCACGGTGATCGGCCCGCCGGCGCGAATCTGGGCCATGAATGTCGGCACTACGCTGCCGCGGCTGCCAAGCACGTTACCGAAACGTACGGAAACCAAGGCCTGGTCTTCCCTCGCCCGCGCCGCACCCGCCGACACGACCATCTCGGCCACTCGCTTGGAAGCGCCCATCACGCTGGTGGGGTTCACTGCCTTATCAGTGGACACATTCACCAGACGGAAAACCCCGAACTCCAGACATAGGTCCACGACGTTTTTCGTGCCAACCACATTGTTGAGGATGGCTTCGGAGGGAACCTGTTCCATAAGGGGTACATGCTTGTGGGCAGCAGCGTGAAACACCACCTCGGGCCGGAATTCCTTGAAGACGGCGCGCAGGCGCTGGGCGTCGCGGACGTCGCCAATCAAACCCACTTGCTTGATCTCAGGCCAATTCCGAATCAGGTCCTGCTGGATTCCAAAGATGCTGTTCTCGCCGCGACCGAAAAGTAGGATGGTGGAAGGAGAGAAGCGGCATAGTTGCCGAACGAGTTCGGACCCGATACTCCCCCCGGCGCCAGTCACGAGGATCACGCGGCCGCGGAGATACCCGGCGATCTCGGCTGTGTTCAGTTCGACAGGTGGCCGGCGCAACAGATCCTCAAGATTGACGTCCCTGATCTGGTTAATGTTCACTTCGCCAGACAGGATCTCAAAAACGCCAGGAATGATGCGGTAGCGCACCCCAGCTTGACCGGCAAGTTCGACGACGCGACGGACGAAATCACCCGGCGCTGAAGGGGTGGCGATTAGAATCTCTTGCGCCTCCTCGCGCTGCACGACTTCAGGCAGGTCTGTAACGGTACCGAAGACCGGCAGTCCGACGATACGCTGGCGCTGCTTGGCCAGTTCATCGTCAAGGAAGCCGATGGGACTCAGACCTGCTTCCGGGTGTCGCTGCATCTCGCGGGCTATGAGAGAGCCGGCGTCTCCCGCACCGACGATCAGTACTCGCCGCTGCTCGCTGCCTGCTTGGCGGCGCGCCTGCTCGTCCAGAATGCGGACCAGGAGACGCGCGCCGCCCATCATCAGGAAGCCAAGGATGCCGCCAAGCAGCGGTACGCTGCGCGGCAACTGCAACCAACTCTGCAAAATGAAACCGGCGGCGAACATCACCAGGGTCGCGACTGCTGCCGCGCGCGCGAGCAGCATGAGATCCTTGACCCCAACCCGGCGCCAGTCTTGGTGTGGAAGCATGTAATACCGGCCAAGCATACCCATCACCACGACGCTGAGGGCCACGTAGCCCCAGACGTTCTGGGGAACACCAATCTCGGTCAGAGAGGGCTTGCGAAAGGCGTAGGCGAGCAGGGCTGCCAGCCCCCACAGCAGCAGGTCAATCAGCGCTTTCACAGGCAAACGTTTCATACACGTACGCCTCGCAAGGAAATGTTCACCGGAGCTGCGCCTCAGCCATCACATGGTCCACAGCGTCGGCCACACGGTGCATGTCCGCCTCCGAAAGGGTCGGATGCACCAGGAACATCAGGGAGGTCTCACCGAGTTCCTTCGCAGCAGGAAGACGCTCCGCCGGACCATAGCCTGCGTCGATAAACGCCTTCTCCAAGTAAATCTCGGAGCACGAGCCGCTGTAGCACGGTACACCCAGAGCGGCCACAGTGTTCATGACGCGGTCACGATCCCAGCCCGGAGCCAGGCGTTCAGGGCTCACGAACATATAGTACTTATAATAGGCGTGTTGAATGTCTGCACCTGGCAGAGTCAACCGCAAGGCAGGATGCTTCGCGAAACGTTCGGTCAGGATGGCGGCGTGTGCCCGCCGACGTTCGGTCCAACTGGGCAGCTTCCGCAGTTGCAGGCGCCCAATTGTGGCCTGGACCTCTAGCATGCGCCAATTGGTGCCAAACGACTCGTGCAGCCACCGGAAGCCGGGCGGATGCTCGCGGTTGTATACGGCGTCGTGGCTCTTGCCGTGGTCCTTGTAGGCCCAGGCCTTCTTCCAGATCTCGCTGTCGTTCAGGGCGAGCAGGCCGCCTTCCCCGCCAGTGGTCATGATCTTGTCCTGGCAGAACGAGAACGCGCCTGCGTGGCCGATGCTGCCCACCGGGCGGCCCTTGTAAAAGGCGCCGTGGGCCTGAGCGCAGTCCTCTATGACGATAAGGCCGTGCTCGCGGGCCAACTCCATAATGGGATCCATGTCGCACGGCCAGCCGGCCAGGTGAACGGGGATGATAGCCCTGGTCTTCGGAGTGAGCGCAGCCCGGATGGTCTCAGCTGTGATGTTCTGAGAAACTGGATCTACATCGGCGATGACCGGTACGCAGCCGCGCATGACGGCCGCGCTGGCCGAAGCGATAAAGGTGCGGGCCGTAGTGATAACCTCATCGCCGGCCCCAATCCCGAAGGCGTGCAGGGCGAGTTCCAGAGCCAGCGTGCCATTGTGCAGCGCGATAGCATGATGAACCCCAAGGTACTCGGCGTACTCGCGCTCGAATTCGCGGGCTTCTGTCCCGGTCCAGTAATTGACCTTGCCGGACTGAAGGACGGCTGTCACCGCCTGCACTTCGTCAGATTCGAAGATAGGCCAGCCGGGGAAGGTAGGAGCCGCTGTAGAAGGGGCATGCTGATTGATCGTGTTCGTCATGGTCATCTCCGATGAGTAGGCTTCAGTTGCACGGAGACCGCACAATGTTCGCAGTATTCTCTAGAAGCGGACTCGACTTCTGACGAAGACTTCATTGTTGCCATGTTCAGGGGAAGACTCATGATTCCGTCAGATCAGCAGTGACCAAACCTGGAGCCCGGTATGCAGGGAAGAAGTCGGGGGTCAATTCACCCAAATCGGCACGGCGAGTATCCACCAGGCCCTGGTACACGTCGAGTTCGGCGATGAGTTGAACACCGAAATAGGGCTGTACACCATCTTTATCAAAGGCACGCTTATAACGAAAGATGCCATCATCTGCGGCGTAGCCCCCACCCAGGACGTAGCCGGCCTTGCCTACAGTCCTCCCATACTCAATCACGGCGTACTTGAGCAAATCATTGGGCGCGTGAGCGAAAAATTCCTGGCGGGTACCGCCTAGGTATGAATAGAGGAAGCGCTCACTCTGAAGCACCAGTTCTACCGAAGCCAGTTCACCCTCAGGGCCACGTACTTCCGCAAGCATGAAGTTGCCTGGCAGGTCGCTGGCAATGGCGGAAAAGAAGTCGCCGCCAAAGTGATACCACTCCTGTGCACCACGCCGTTGCATAGTGTCCAGATACACTTCGACGAAGCCTGGCAGGTCGGAGAATTCCGGCAGCACCTGCGCGGTCAGCCCGGCCCGCTGGGCTTTATTCACATTTTTTCGGACCTTGTGATCAAAGTGCTTCCACTGCTCTTCCGGAGAACGGGTCACATCTACTACCACGTTGTCGCGCAGTTTCACCCACGCGTAACCGGGCAGGTCCAATTCGGGTGGTTGACGTTCCAGCGCGGAGCGCACAAACAGGGTCAGTACCCGCTCACGCCGCATCCACTCCAACACTGCTGGGTAGAAGCCCTCGTCTGGGTCGCCGTAGGGACCGCCATAGCCATAAGGTGAGGTGGCATCACGCCACCCAACCTCATCCTGCAGGGACCGCAACACAAGCGGGAGCAGCCCACCGCATCCGTAAAGTGCTCCTGCCTCCCCACCCTCGGCAAACAGCGCCACGTAGTCGGGATGCGCGAATGGTTCGCGTCCGGCCCTCTCCCAGGCAGCCAGCCACTCAGCACGGTCAGCGGCGGTGAGGAGTTTCATTCCTGCGCCGCTCTCAAGGCCGATTGGAACGACTGCATCATGCCGGGAATGTGTGCCGGGTCAAGGTCCTGATGCACCGGGAAGTTGATCACCGATTTCGAGAGCGCCATCATCTCAGCGAAGTCCTCCTGCACCGGCCCGATCAGGGTGTGGTACAGACTCACCATGCCGTAGCCGTCGGCGTTCATGGCGTGGTAGATGTGGTCGCGGTCGCCTCTGCGGATACGGACAGGCAGGGTCTGGGGCACGTCGCCCGGCGCCAGCTCGGGCCACAGCAGCCCGAACTCACGGCCACATTCGGGCAGCTCGCGCAGGGCCGCCAGCACGGCTTGGGCGTGGCGGCGCCGCGCTGCTCCAATTGCCGCCCAGTCGTAATTCAGAATGAAGCGGGCCAGTTCGGGGGCCGTTTCGTGCTGTTCGGCGAGCAACCGGGCGTTGCGATAGGCGATCATGCCGCCCTGGGCGCCCGGCGTGGGGAACATCTTGTGCAGCGAGTACAGGTTGATGTCCCCCCGCGACCCGGCTACTCCACCAAGCTGCGCCGAGTAAAACCCGTGGGCCAGGTCCTCGACCAGCAGGGCGCCGTGACGGTCGGCCAGCTCGCGCACGGCCTCCAACTGCGGCTCGGTGCGTCCGTAGTAATGGATCAGCACCAGCACCCGGTAACCGCGTTGCAACTCGGCTTCCAGCTTGCCCAGATCCACCGTCAGGTCGGGGTTGAGGTCGTAGAACCCGGCGCGTAGGCTCAGGCCCTGCACCGGGTCGTACACCCCACTGCCCTCACGCGACGACCAGCCGATGAAGGCGGGCAGCAGCACCCCGGCTCCCGGATCCGGCAACACGGCCGGCTGGGCCAGGAAATCCTGCATGCCCTCGCGGGCCGAGCGGTAGAACAGAGTGGGCAGACGGTGCGTCTGCGGGCTGGTGGCGGTCTTGGTGATGTGGGTCATCGGTTCTCCTGGGGACGCTGCCACCGTAATCGTAGAGATTGATTGAACGCCTCGGCCTCAGGGTGTGGGGGAAGTGGGCTGGCGGGCGCGATCAGCAGCGCCTCCTGAAGAGCCGGAAACCCTGCGCCCACCGTAGCCAGCAGGCCATCGTCGGCAAACTCTGCCGGGCTGGGGCAACGCAAGACGCGCTCGCCCATTCGCCCCAAACGCACCTCTCGCCCGGCGAAGCGCAGATGCAGCTCACAAAAGCCGTAACGTTCGAAGGCGGCCAGAGCCTGGGGCCAGTTCAGCAACTGCACAGCTCCCGCCGCCGGGGAGGGCAGCGCGCGCCCCCACCAGGTGGTCCGCGAGGCTTCCTCAAAGCCCATCCGCCGGTACAGCGTGAGCGCTGGCAGGTTGTCCGCAAACACGTCGAGCTGCATTTCCCTGAGATGGGGAGATTGAGCCAGGTGGTCCTCTATCAGCCGCTGGGCCAGCCGCTGGCCGCGCGCCTGCGGCGAGACACAGATATACGACAGAAACCCCGTATGGGGGTCCGACTGCCGGAATTCGGCGTAGCCCAGCAGCTCGCTGTCCTGGGACTTGGCGCCCAGGTAGAGACGGTCGGGATGCAGCGCCGCTGCTTGCAGGTAAGCCGCTAAAAATGCCTCGGAACCCTGCTGGGTTGCGGTCATGTAGGGGTGAAGGCGGGGGGCGAAGCTCTCACGCACCAAGCGCTGGGCGGCGGGGGCGTCGGCGGGTTCGAGGGGTGCAATGGTGAGTTCAACCATGGGCCAGCTTGTTCCGACGTTCGTCGTCGAGGTTCTGCATGATCGACTCGGCGTCCACCACCACCCCGCTGCGCCCCAGCACCTTCTGCACCGTCATCCACAGGATTTTCTGGTCCAAACCAAGACTCATATTCTGTACGTACCACACGTCCATGCCCAGGCGGTCGTCCCAGGAGGCCATATTCCGGCCGTTGACCTGCGCCCAGCCGGTGATTCCTGGGCGCACGTCCAGGCGCTGGCGCTCCCGCGCAGTGAAATAAGGAGTATAGCGCATCAGCAGAGGCCGTGGCCCCACCAGGCTCATGTCGCCCTTGAGGACATTCAGCAGCCCGGGCAGTTCATCCAGGCTGGTCGAGCGCATCCAGGCTCCAAACGGGGTCAGGCGCCGCGCGTCGGGTAGCAGCTCACCGTCCGGCCCGCGCTCGTCGGTCATGGTGCGAAATTTGTACATCCTGAAGGCGTCACCGTATCGCCCGGGGCGCACCTGCTGGAAGATCACCGGACTGCCCAAGCGCGAGCGCACCAGTGTAGCGAGGGCGAGCATGGGAAGGCCCAGAGCAGCCAGGGCCAGGGCTGAGACTGCCACATCCACCAGCCGCTTGACCGGGTTATAGGCACTCCCCCCGCGTGCCGCCGCCGCCAACAGCTCGGCAAAGCGTGCGGCGCCCACCCGCAGGGCCAGATGCTCCTCGTAGTACCGCGCGCCACGTTCACCCATGCGCCGCCTGTCCTCCGGGGAGAGCGCCATCAGCTCACGCACCACTGCCGCCAGGGCCGCCGCGTCCTGCGGAGGGAAGGTCAGCCCGGCCCCAGCCTCCTGCACCAGCGCCGCCGCGTCGCCGCGCACGCCCATCAGCAGAGGTTTGCCTGCCCGTAGGTTGGCCTGGGTCTTGCCGGGAATCGTGATGGCAAAGAGTGGATCGTCCTTGAGGTGAATCAGCAGTGCGTCGGCCAGCGCCAGAATCTCCCCAATCTCGCTGGGCGGGCGGCGCGGCAGGAAGTCCACGTTGGTCAGTCCCCGCTCACGGGTGCTTTCCCGCAGCCGCTCTTCCTCGACCCCGCCGCCAATCATCACGAAGCGAGCCGCCTCGTCGCGCAGCTTCTCGGCAGCGTCGAGCACGGTGTCCAGCGCCTGCGCCCAGCCCATGTTGCCCGCGAAGACCACATTGAACTTGTCCGCAAATCCTAGCTCGTGGGCACGCTCGGGGGGCGGCGGGGTGAGGTCGGTCTTGTCCTCGTTGGTCCAGTTGGGAATCACACTGACCTTATGCTCGGGCACGCCGCGTTCGATCAGCTTCTCCCGAAATCCAGGCGACAGGACAGCGATTCGTGCGGCCCGGCGGTGGACCACGTCCATAAAGCCGCCTACCCCGCGCAGCACCGCCGCGTTTTCCATCATCCCGGTCGCGGCCAGGGTGTCGGGCCACAGGTCCTGAATGTCGTATACGAAGGGCACACCCTTCAATGCATGCAGAACCATACCGGGCAACGCTGCGGTGGCCGGAGGGTGGTACACGTAGGCCACGTCCGGGCGACGCAACAGCAGGGAGCCGATGCTGGCCGAGGCCGCGTAGGACAGGTAGTTGGCGGCCCGCTTGACCCCAGAGCCGTCATGGCTGGGGTAAAGCGGCACACGCAGCACTGCCACACCGTCCACCACCTCGCGCTGCCAGGGACGAATGCGGTAGCCGGGGTAGACCTGGCCACCGGGATAATTGGGGAACCCAGTCAGCACCTCGACTTCGTGACCCAGGCGCTGCAACTCGCGGGCAAAGAGCAGGCCCTTGAAGGTGGGTTCGGGGTCAAACCACTGGGTGATCAGGAGAATTCGCATGCCCTAGCGCACGTCCTTGCGCCAAACCACCCGGTTCACGTAATCCGTGTACCCCAGGATGATGCGTAGCACCTTGTCTGACACATTTGGCATTGAGTAGTCGGCCACCGGACGCAGCAAACGCGCCTCGCCACGCGGCTGGTCCTCCAGAACGCGCAGGCCCTGCATGACGCGCTCGGGCGAGAGGCCCACCATCATCACACTGGCTTCCTCCATCGCCTCGGGGCGCTCGTGCGCCTCGCGGATGTTCAGCGCCGGAAAGTTCAGGATGCTCGACTCCTCGCTGATGGTGCCGGAGTCCGACAGCACGGCGCGGGCGTGGAGTTGCAGGTGGTTGTAGTCGTGGAAGCCCAGGGGCTTCAAAAGTTCTACAAGTGGATGAAACTGCGCCCCGGTCGCGTCAATGCGCTTCTGGGTGCGCGGGTGGGTGGAGACGATCACCCGCTGGCCGTAGCGCTCGGCGACCCGGTTCAGCGACTCCACCAGCCCGGCCAGGTTGCGGTCCGAGTCGATGTTCTCCTCGCGGTGCGCACTCACCACGAAATACTCGCCCGCCGTCAGGCCCAGCCGTGCCAGTACGTCCGAGGCGTCAATCTGCGGGCGGTAGTGGGTCAGCACCTCGAACATCGGGCTGCCCGTCTTGATGATACGGTCGGGCAGCAGCCCCTCGCGCAGCAGATACTCGCGGGCGATATCGCTGTAGGTCAGGTTGATGTCGGCGGTGTGGTCCACGATCCGGCGGTTGGTCTCCTCCGGCACCCGCTGGTCGAAGCAGCGATTCCCGGCCTCCATGTGGAAGATCGGGATCTTGCGCCGCTTGGCCGGAATCGCTGACAGGCAGGAATTGGTGTCGCCCAGAATCAGCACCGCGTCGGGCTGCTCGCGCTTCAGCACCGCGTCCACCTTGATCAGGATGTGGCCGATGGTTTCGGCGGCGGTTCCCGTGGCCGCGTTCAGGAAGTGGTCGGGCTTGCGCACACTGAGGTCGTGGAAGAAGATCTCGTTCAGCTCGTAGTCGTAGTTTTGGCCGGTGTGCACGATGACGTGTTCGGTGTATTCGTCCAGCCGGGCCATCACCCTTGATAAGCGGATGATTTCCGGGCGGGTGCCGACCACGGTCATGACTTTCAGTTTCTTTTCGGCAATCATTGCGGCTCCACCAGCTCGGGGACCTGATCAGGGTCATTGGGGTCAAACAGCTCGTTGGTCCAGAAGAGGGTCAGCAGGGTGCTGTCACCCACGTTGGTGATGTTGTGGGTATGCAGCGTGGGAATGTCCACGTAGGAAGGCTGCTCACCCGACACCCGGTAGGTATGCACCTCGTCCCCAAAGATGTGCCGCAGTCGGATCTCAGCCTCTCCACCCGAGACCAGAAAGCGCTCGACTTTGCGTGTATGGAAGTGATTGCCCCGGGTGATGCCGGGATGAGTGGTGGACATGAACGCCTGGCCACCGCTGGGACTCTTGATCGCCTCGAACAGGCTGCCGCGCGGGTCGGTGTGCAGCGTCAGCGGGACCGGGTAGTGCGCCGGGTAAAGAAACGAGCGATACATGTTGAACAGGTCGCGCCGAAAGGGATCGCTGATGTCGGGAATGACGTGTGCGGCGTAGGCAGCCTGCATCTCTTGCAAGGTCTCCAACAGGTCGCGTACGGTGAGCCTGTCACCCTCGACCCGCACAGTGCCGGTCTCTCCTCCCCGCACCAGCCGCCATAGCCGCCGCGAGACTTCCTGGGCGTGAATCTGTTCGGTCTCGCTGTCATTGGCGGTGGGTTCTTCACCGTGCGCGAGCTGGTGGCAGAAGGTCGCCACCACCGAGTTGTAAAAGGGCTTGCCGCCCTCCCCGAACACGCCGGGTAGGATCACGTTGGTAAAGCGGCCCCCGCTGCGTCCAGCCCAGGCTCCCAACGATTCGGCCGACCGACGCTTAGATTGCCCGTAGGGGGTGTCACGCTCGACGTGAGTAGACGAGGAGAAGAGGACGTGGGCGCGGCTGCCCACCTCTTCCAAGGCGGTAGTCAGCCGCTCGGTCAGCGCTACGTTGGTACGGGCGACCTCCTGCTCGTCGCCCCGGTTCATCCCGGCGAGGTGAAAGATCACGTCGCAGCCGCGCAACACCTGGTTCAGGTCACCCGCGAACTCCTCGCGGTCGATGGGCAAAACTTCCACGTCGTCAAAAGCCCGCAGGTAGGCCCGCAGGTGAGTGCCCAGCATGCCGCGTGCGCCGGTGACGGCGACCTTCACCGCGCTCTCCAGGCGGCCAGCTCCTCCCGCAAGGCGGGCAGGGTCAACAGCAGTTCCTGTACCTGCTCGATGTTCAGGCGCTCGGTGTTATGCGAGTGGTAGTCCTCCAGGAAGATCTCCTCCTGGTTGCCCTCGGTGAAGTACTTGGCATAGTTCAGATCGCGCACGTCCATCCGGACCCGCAAGTACTCGCCCATGTCCTCGCTCTGGGCAATCTCTCCGGCGGTCGCCAGCACCTCGAACAGCTTCTCAGCGTGCCGGGTCCCGATGATGTCCACCGGCACGTCGGCCTCAAATAGGTTCACCAGCGCCTGCGCCAGATCGGCCACAGTGCAGGCCGGGGCCTTACGGACGAATATATCTCCCTGCTCAGCATGCTCGAAGGCGAACAGCACCAAGTCAATGGCGCTGCGCAGCGACAGCAGAAAGCGGGTCATGTTGGGGTCAGTGACGGTCAGCGGCTTTCCGGCCTTGATCTGCTCGATAAACAGCGGGATCACCGAGCCGCGCGAGTACATCACGTTGCCGTAGCGCACGCTGGAAATCGTGGTCGCGCCCTCGACCCCGACCAGCCGGCGGGCGGCAGCAGTGGCGACCTTTTCCATCAGGCCCTTGCTCATGCCCATGGCGTTGACCGGTTGCACCGCCTTATCGGTGCTGAGGCACACCAGTGAGCCCACCCCGTGCGCGATGGCCGACTCGACCACGTTGTGCGACCCGACCACGTTGGTCATGACCGCCTGCATGGGGAAGAATTCGCAACTGGGCACCTGCTTGAGGGCCGCCGCGTGGAAGGCCAGGTCAACGCCTTCCATAGCCTGATCCACTGAGGCACGGTCGCGAATGTCCCCGATGTAGAACTTCACCTTGGGGTTTTTCATTCGCACGCGCATATGCTCCTGCTTCAGCTCGTCGCGGCTGAACACCCGGATTTCCTTGACATCGCTGTCCTTGATCAGTTGCAGCAATTCGTTGCCGAAAGATCCAGTGCCGCCGGTAATAAGGACGGTCTTGCCGCTCAAATTTTGCATCGTGTCATGCCCCCTGCCCATCCATTAGCGCTTGAGCTGGCCGAAATAGAGCGAGATTTTCTTCCAAAGCGTGTTTATCCCCCGCGACCTGCTCTGCATAAGCCCTACACCGCGCAGCACGCTCAAGCTTCCTGGGGACTGACTCCTGTACCAAAGCGGCTACTGTATCAGCAAAAGCCTGCTGTGCCGATAGAGGCAATACGTCACCGACGCCTGCGTTCCTGAAATCTTGCCAAGGCGTCTGATCGCTCACGACCACTGGGCAGCCAGCAGCTAGCGCCTCCCAGACCACGTGGCCATAGTTCTCGCCAAGAGTTGGGAACAAGAAAGCGTCATAACTGCTGAAGACCTCTCTGACCTGCTCATGTTCGACAATGCCTTGGTACTCCACCCGCAGTTGTTCTGGCAAATCTGTCATGGCTTCTTGACATCTTTCCCAATAATTCTGATCTTCTAAAGAGCCATAGATATGGAAATCAAGAGGCACTTTAACCTGCTTAACGATTTCAAGCGCGTATGTGAGATTTTTCTTTGGAGAGATGCGAGAGAGGAATATGACCCGGCCCCGACCCTCTTTTACCTGCCTCTGTATCTCCTGCACAACAGGAGCAAGGTCAGCTGCGACCTGAACCGGAACTGGCCCCAATGTGCGCCATATGTCTCGCTGTTCCAAGATGGTTGAAGCTTGAAAGCTTGTCACACCTCTCCAAAGCCTGAATTTATGAAAAGCGGCCAGATAAGCTTGTTTCTTGCTTACCTTAAGGGACAGCGCGCCAACGGAGAACTCCCCCCTGGGAGCCAGCACAATTCGCGCGCCAAAGGGCATTAGTCGGTTCCAAATCAAAACCTTTATAGTTGATGGCGAAAAGAAGCTGTTAAGGTAAAGAGTAGGGATGCCGTACCTGCGCAAAAGACTCGCAAAAGCTTGGGGGCCAAACTGCTCTTGGGTAAGATAGATTATGTCTGCTCCACCCAAAGAATAGACCTTGCCTGGAGTCTTCTCGGAGTAGTGTGACCCATCCAGATCATAGTTGCGGGTGACAATTAACAGCTTTAATTGGTTCCCCAATCGTTGGGCGAGATTGGCGATGGTGGTCACTGGACCACCTGCAAGTCTACCTGGAAGGTAGTGATCGATGATGATCAGGACCTCATAAGTCTGCGGTTTTGAATGAACTGCCGAGTCAGGGAGCACGCTCACCGCTCCTGTTCTTCTGAACAACACGGTCCAGGAATGCGCCTAACATTCTTCCGTGCGCTCGCCATGTCTTCTGCTTCGACACAAACTGCTGCGCTCCCAGCCCTAGAGCCTGGGCCTCGTCATCATGCTCTGCTACGTATCTCAGCGCACGGGCCAAGGCTTCAGGCGTCTCGTCATCCAGCAGCACCAAATACCGCTCGTAGTCAGGGGGAAGACCTTCGAACCGGGTAGAGATGGTGGGCAACCCAGACGCCATGTACTCGATCAGCTTTGAAGGGAAAACATATGGACTGCTGATCCGGTTGTAACTGCGATGGTTGATCAGCACGTGTGCCTGCTGCAAGTACGTGCGGATCATATCGCCTGATACAAATCCCAGAAACTCGATGTTTGGGTTTTCCTGCGCATGACGGACAACTAGGTCTTTCAATTGTCCTGATCCAGCAATCACAAACTTGTAATCCATATCCTTCAGGAGGTCCACGGCTTCAAGCATGACGTCTACGCCGTTGTATTCCTCGAGGGCTCCTGCGAAGAAGATCAGGAATGGCCCTCCACTCAACGTTCTCCGAAAGGGATTTCCAATTTCAGCAACACCACCCTCTATCAGAAGGTATGGGGCTCGCTTCAAAAAATCATTAGCTATCCGCTCTGAGATCACGATGACCCCATCCGATGCGTCCAGCCGTGTTTTCGCATAAACAAAGTCAAGCTGCCTGTACAAATTTTTGGACACGGTCTGCCCAGGGATGTCCATGTCATAGATAATTGGAACATAAGGGATTTTAAGCATTCTGGAAACAATTCGAGCCGAAATCGATAGGAACAGACTGAAATTATAGGTCATTATGAAGGTGGGTCGGTGCTTAAATGCGGCAACAAAGCCATGAAAAAGAAATGCACATATGAGGGTCAGCGTCTTGAACACAGGCAGGTTGACGTATGACAGGAGGCGGAGCTTGGTTCCCGCATAGGACAGGTGTCCGCCGGGAACGACTAAGCCAGCCCGCACTTCGGTGACTGACCTGGGTTGAAAGCTCAGAACCTCTACGGCTGGATAGCCCGCCTGACCGAGCGCCGTCAGGAAGCCTACCTGAGCAGTGTTGCCAGCCCTGGAAAACGCCCTGGAAATATACCGGTCATCGTCAGGCACTAGGCTTCCAAAAAACAGAACCTTGTCGCCATTCACTTGACTTCTCCGTTCGACAGATAGTTGAGGAGAACGTATGCATTTTTACGAGTGTGCAAAGCCTCGTACATGGTTCGGTTGGCCTCACCCATTCGCTGTAGACGGTCTGCATCAGCCAGCATCCGCTCGAGTACATTGGCCAATTCAGTGACTTTTCCGTTCCGGAACATCAGGCCGTTGTGGTCATGAATTAAATCTTCCCGCAGCGCTTTAAAATTTGTAGCCACCACTGGTTTGGAGTAGCGGCCAGCCTCCATGATGGGTCGACCCTGATGTGGTTTCGTGATTGGAAAGACCACCACCGAGGAAGTTGCGATGAATGCCGCAGTTTCCTCAACATTGCCGTACACCTGAACTCCAGAAACAGAGCGTAGAAGATTGTCAAACAGCCGACGCTCAAGAGGATTTCTCGATGTATTCTGCATCTCTCCCAAAATCGTGAGGGGCTCACTGATGCCTCGTGCTCTCAGCAGACAGACGGCGCGCAGGAGGACATGAAGACCCTTGAGCCGGCTGAGACCTCCCATATAGAGCATCCCCACCTTACCCACCTCACCGTCCTCACGCTCGGGCAACAGCGATTTCCTCGATATCCAGTTGCGCATGATTCCCTGTCGGGAACGTATGTGGAATTGTCGCTGATCGAATTCAGAGATAAACAGTGTGAGGTTACTGTAGGACTCCGTCAATCTCCTGAGATAATCTTTGCGTAGACCAAACAGTCCCGACGCAACATTCTCTTGAATGACGAGAATTGTTTTGATTTCTGGATTAATCAAGCGCGTCTTTCCAAGGTAAGGGATCAACACAGAGGAATTAAGGATCAAGTGCGTTGGCGCGACTTTCCTCATAAAGCTTTCAAAGTCGTGGTCCACACGCCTCGACCTCAGAAAACGCAAGATGAATCCGGGGTGAAGTGCGAAATAGCTTCCACCAGAGTAGTGGGGGAAGTCGTGGATATAACTTATGTATCTTAGATGCACAGATGGAAAATCTCTATGTATAAAGCCAGCTAGCTTACCTTCCGGCAGAAGAATATGGACCTCATGTCCTGCCCGAACCAACTCTTCGGTCAGATTGTATAGCATCAGGCCAGCTCCGCCCCAACCGCCATAATGATGAAAAATAGCGATTTTAATCATATGAAGAACTCACCCTCGCAGAGGTTGATCCGAGAACCTTGAGACATCCCAGTAACACCCAAACCGCTAGATTGATTGTGTAGAAAAGGATAGAAGTGCCCCCCATATTGTAAAAAAATAGACTGGCAAGCGCTCCAGCTATGCCTAGCGCAAATACACGTTCCCATGCCTGACCGTTTCTGATCAAGGCAGTCAGCCAGACAAGACTCGCAAACAGAATGGGCAGCAGGAATAGGACTCCCAAGATCCCAACCGACAGCAGGAGGTCAAGGTAACCGTTGTGAAACGGAATGACCACACTTTGATAGGAACCAATACGCTCAATACTCAGCTGGTAAAAACCGTATCCCCTGAAAGGATTGGATTGAATCCTCTCCCAGGCTGTCTGCCAGAGATCAAAACGTCCGCCAAGAAAAGCTTCGAACGGAGAATCGAGGATCCCAGCCTCAAGCTCTCTTTTGTGAAAGAACTGGTATTCCACGATGGATGTGATTTGCTGAAATAGTTTCCCACCAGTGGCATAATTAAGCCCCTGCAGAGATATGAAGATGGCTGTGGCAATCGCAGTCCCTCTGCCAAGAACGACAAACGTGTACTTTTTCTGCAGCAGGCTGAGCAGAAACACCACTCCCAGTCCGGCGGCAAGAGAAATGATGGCAGGCTTGTGCAGGACTGTAATTAAAGGAAAGACAGCCGCGCCGAACAAGAAGAAAGTTTTCCTGGCCTTCTGTCCTACCAGATAACTCGCTGAGTAATAGAGAGCGGGGATTAGGCTCAGGAACCTCATCGGGTAGCCCTCAAACCGGCCATCCAGGACCCCGATCAGAGAAACGACCCCATAAAGTCCCCCCGACACCGCCAGAACCTGCATGATCTTTTCCACCAACACCTTCACCTGGTCTCGGTCGTGGCTACTGACAGCGATATACAGCATGATACAAGTCGCGAAGTTGAGATACATGTGCCAGGGAGCCGCTCCATATGTTTCAAGCCCCAGCACGATAGTCAATATGCGGTTGGCAAGTACATAAATAAGAAAATAGATTGCCCCGAGGGCAAGTGGGTCAATCGCAGATCTTCTATTTCGCCACAGGAACGTAAGCATGATCAGAAAGGGGACAAGCTTGCCCAGAACATTCGCGAAGGGAACAGCCGCAGAACCATACACTGCCTCATTACCAGTAAGGCTAAACAGCAGTGTTATGCAGACCACCGTAACCCAATTAAACTTCATAAGCCTCTCTTCTCCTGCAGCCCTACGACAACAGAATAAATAATAAAGCTGAGCAGATGAAATTCAACCACGTTGATGGCCGCCCCCACAGTATTGAGCCTGGGAATCCAGAATACCGCACCTATCAGATAGGCGACGGTCGAGATCGCCTGGATTTTGAGACGCAGCGGTTGCCTTCCTGTCCCAGAAAGATAGTCTGCCATAGGCAGATAGGCCGCCTGAAATAGATATGAAGACGACATTATCAACATTAAAAGACCTGCCTTCTCATAGTCTCTTCCAAAAACAAGGCCAATGACATCTAGACTAACAACGGCAGCCAGCGTCAGGATCACTGCACCCGCGATGATCAGAGCAGGATACGCTGCGCTCTGGATCAGCCTCTTTTTCTCGGCTGGCGACTCGCTGGTGAAGAAGCCCGCATAACGGGTTGCCAACCAAGCAGAAACAGGCATGGATCCGATTGAAAAGATACGCTGTCCTATGGAATACACGGCGACGTCAGAAAAGCTCAATAGGCGTGACATAATAGGCTTTTCGAGTTCGCTGGAAACCCCGACCAGGGCGTTGGAGATGGCGAATGGGGATGCCTCTTTCCAGAACGTCCGGTACAGCGCTGGGATCTTCAGCGTAACTCGTCTGCCCTGGAACAGGTACTTCCAAGCGAATGTCAACATCAACAGATTCGCCGCCGCAAGAGCGAATAACCACTCTGTCAAATCAGTTTTCCATCCGACTGCAATCAGAAGGGCCGCCGCTTTAATGATCAGACCGACAGATTCGAAAAAGAATATCTTTTGGTAATGTTCATCAATCATGTTGGCTGCCACAAACACCATTATCATGCGCGTCATGATGTCGATTATCCCCGCTAGGATTAGGACGCCCAGCGGTATCCCAAGCTGAAGCACAGCATTCAGCAACAGCACAATTAAGATGCCGGGGAACATGATGGCGGCAAGGTGAGTTACCAGCTCGCTTACCACGCGCTCCAGATTTTGATACTTACTGTTTAGCAAGAAAACCAAATTATAGGATCCCAGATCCACCAACGCGTTGACGATAGCGATTATTGACAGTGCAACAAAATATTGTCCGTACTCACTTGGCGGAATAATCCTCGTCAGAACAGCAAAAATCAACAACTGGCCAACCGCGCGGATCAGGGTGGTGAGGAGGTTCTTCGCGTATGGCGAGCTCAAACGAGACATCCAGGATGTAAAATGTGAATTCACAGCGTACTCCGCCACTTCAACTGCAGACTTATCTCGTCTCTAGATCGTATGGCCGATATCTTTCTACGGAATTGAAGCCCTGACAGTCTCGCCAAAGGAATAGAGAGGTACCTCCCTACTATTTGGGGCCTCATATCTAACAACTTGGTTGGCATTTTTAAGCAGGCCGTAACTCCGAGAGGCAGAATACTTCTCTGCCACCTTCTAGCAAACCTCACTGAGTCCATGTGTATCGGTGGCTTAACCGCTGGGTTCTTTTTTCTAGAAAAGACAGATCTTTTAATAAGAGATTTCTGTCCTCGACCCTGCGATTGTAAGGGTTGATGACTGTGAGTGTGACAGGTTGACCGTTGACGTCCAGCTCAATTCGCTTAGTCCTAGCTCTGGCTTCGATCACTCTATGGATGTCTTGGCCCTGCCGGATCTCTACTTTTGGATAGATTCCTCCACCAGGAAGGCCTGTCAGCTGAAAGCTGAGCTTTCCAGGGCCACAAGGTCTCAGGGTCATAGGCACCCGAAAAGCCAGGGATGCAGTGTTCGCTACCCTGTCCCAGATGCCACCCGTTTCTGGTGGAAACTCCACCTCGAAGCCAGTGCACTTCTGGGTTGAGAGTTGAAAAGAGGACAATTGAGCTAGACGAAGCTCAGCTCGGTAGTAATCGTTGTCATAGTGCAGGCGGAGCATGCCAGAGACCGGGACGTCAATGTCCACCTCCCTCGTTCCCCAGATAAAATCACGAAAGATCTCCTTGCTACCAACCGTGACGCGTAGGCGAGGAGCTATCCCCGCAGCTGCGGTCCCTTCTGCTCTCACTCTTAGTATGCCGGGGGAGCAGACTTCCGCTTCCAGCCATGATGACTTTGCCATCAAAAATCCATTGCCTGTTCTGACCACACTGTCGCTTTCCCTGTCGAAGCGGGGCTCGAAAACAGCTGACATCTGGCAGATGCCCTGGGCTGACGGCAAGGAGATAGGTTCTATGGGCGCAGGTCGATTCAGCCCCAGGTACGTCAGCCCCAGGATCATGAGGGGGGGACAGAGTAACGGCAGCCATTTCCATCCTTCTGCCTTCCAGTTCACTTCTGCACCTGCACAGTCCAGGACCTGCTAGCCAAAGGAAATGGGCTCAGGCTCCCCTGACTTCGATAGACTGACATTTTGACCTTTTGTTCCGCCACATCAACCAAGTCACCCTGCAAACGTACGTAGCCAACTTCTCCTTCCATCAGGGTGAAGGGCTGGTTGTCAACCGTGACACAACTTGCGGCACAGGCGCTTAACACCACGCGGTAACTGCCAGGAGCCATCTTGAGTTGTGCGATCGCCAAGTAGTCCTTGTGGTTTAGAACGCTTTGAGGCGCATCCCAGTAAAGAGCCGAGACAGGTAGACGAACAGGGGGACTAAGCTGAGGCCACAGCAACGGCAGTGACAGGAGCGTGACAACACTGGAACCGACTAGGCCCAGGGCCCAGGACGGCCGGGCAGGAGTCAGAAGTTGCATCCCCACCACCATCCAGAAAGCTTCAGCCAAAAAAGAGCTGGGCACAATCCAGGTGTTGTCCGTGATGTTCGCGAGAACGAAGCCCGACAGAAGGGCCACGCTAAACACTTCGCGCTGCAGCACCGCTGACCAAAGCGCGAAGCTCACCAACACCACCAAGCCCAACACACCAAGGGGCCCACTCTCAGCCCACTGCTGGAGTACGGCATTGTGGGCGATTAGCCAGGGATGGCCGACCCATTCCACCCAAGCCGGACAGCCCAATGACACTCCGTCGACCTGTCGCCAGAACACACAGCCGCCATCTGGAGGCGCGAGAAAGTTTCCCAGCCTGTAGCTCCCGACTCCCGTCAAAGGCGCAGTTTGAATGACCGAGAGTGTATTTTCCCAGATGACATCCCGCCCTGTTGTTCCCCATCCCCACAGCCGATCCAGAGCGCCGATTCCAAAGCGGTTGCCGATCAGAAGACCTGCTGCGATCAGAGCTACACCTGCGCCACCGAACTTCAGAATGTTGCGCTGCTGGCTGATCAACGCTTTACGGTGCCCTACCACCACCCCCATCACCGTTCCAAAGAGCAAGGCGAGCATGGCCCCACGGCTGCCGGTGGTCAGAACCACAAGGATCCCCAGAACGCCCATCACAACGCGCCAGACCTTGGGTCCAGGGAGAAAAACTGCCATCCACACCCCGACCGTGCCAGCGAATCCGAGGGTGGTGGCGGTCATATAAGGGTGTTCCAGACGTGCCCGCAGCACGTCCGCCCCATTCCAGCCTGAATAACCGAGAGCCGTGAGGTAGACCAGAACCAGCCCAATCGCCATGGGCCATAGGCGACTGGAGGAACCCAGGAAAATCCCTAGACCTATGAGCCCACCCATCAGCGCTATTCGAACTCCTGCTAGCAATACGGCGGCCAAAGATTCCGGAGAGAAAAGTGCAGGCAGCAGCTGACTTAGTGCATAGAAGACAAGAATGGCCTTGCCAGCCCACGGGAGTCTCTTTAATGATGAAATCTTCAACAACGCAAGGGGGGAGATCACATAGAAGGGCGCCAGGCAAGCCAGCCACCACTTCCACCACCTTAAATCAAGCCGAGTCAGTTCAGACATTTGTGATACACAAATCCGAATTGTGGTTTAAACTCTTCTACAGCATCATTCAGCCCTTGATTAGAGTCAACGGTCCGAAAAGACTCGATAGTCACAGATTTATTTTTGTACGAGGTGCGTGAGAGTATGAGTATCCATAGCTGTTGCCCTCTCGTGCGTCCGACTTGTTGATCACGAAGCCGACGATTTTCAGGCCCGCCCGCTCCGCGCGGCGCAGCGCGGCCCGCACGATCTGCGCACTCGTACGGCCATGCTCAGTGACCATAACCACCGCGTCCACGTGGGCACCCAGCACCAGCCCGTCGGCCAGCGCCAGCAGCGGAGCACTGTCGATCAGCACAACGTCGTAATCCCGCCGCCAAAAGTCGAGCGCCGCCCGCAGGTCAGCTTGGTTGAAGACCGCCAGGCTGTCTTGCAGGCCCGGCCCGGCGGGAAGCATATCCACATTGCGTTCGACCTCTAAAACCTCGGCGGTGTGGGGCGCAAACAGTGCCTCGTGGGTGGTTCGTGAACCGCCCACGCTATTCAGGTTCAGGGGACGCCAGCGACCCTGTTCGTTGAACTTCTGCCACACGGCCGCCTGTGTGCCACGCCGCAGATCGGCGTCAATAATGAGAACCCTCTGGCCGCTGGAGGCGAATCCATCCGCGAGAGTCGCAGTCAGGCTGCTTTTGCCTTCGCCCGGCGCAGTAGAGGTAATCATGACCACCGGGTGGGCCTGACCTGAGAGCGCTGTCAGCAGGCTGACTCGCAGAAAGCCAATGGCTTCGTATAACCCTGCTTGCCGCGCTGCCCGTACAATGCCGGAAAGCAGGATGTCCCGCTGACGCAGCCGTGGAATTACCGCTAGGGTGGGCTGGCCTAGGGAGAGCAAGTCGTCTTCGGTCCGGATAGTGCGGTCGATGACTGTGAGGAGCGTCACTACACCTATCGCCAGTAGCAAGCCCAACAGGCCAGCGAGCACAGCGTTGCGCAGGGGCTTGGGTGACACCGGGTCTAGGGGAGCAACAGCAGGTGCAAGCATGCTCAGCACCCCCGCGACCGAGCCCTCCAGAAGCTGGGTCTGAATCAGGTTACCCTGGATGTTGGCCCGCCGGGCAATCAGGGTCTGCCGCTCAACCGTGGACAACCCAGAAGTCTGCACTTGCTGATCGACCTGAGCCAGTTGGGCCTGAAAGCCCGCCTGTGCCCGGCGCAGGTTGTCTAGCGCACGGCTGCGGTCCCAGGTTAATAGGGCCGTACTGGTGAGGTTTGCCAGTTGCTGCGCGGCTTCTGGCGTCCGGGCCCGGGCACGTAGTGTGTAGATGCCGTTACCCCCTAGATCGAGGCGCGACGTCAGCGTGACCGTCCGGAGGCGCTGTTCGCGCAGTTCGCGCGTGAGATCCATGACCAAGCGTTCGCGTTCGGTGGCTGTAATGTCCTCTGCCGCACGGAGGGACTGGGCGAGGGGACTAATGACCTGGAGACTCTGTAGAGCCTCGGCCACAGCGCCCTCCGGCAATGGCGGCGCTTTGACCAAGGCGGTGCCGAGGGTGCTGTCCTGCCCCTGGTTATTGGCCGCTATCAGACTGGCCGTACTTTCATACACCAGAGGCTGACCCCGTGACCAGAAGAAAGTCATCAGCGCTAGCAACAACGCTGGACCAAGAATCCAGGGCAAGCGGCGGCGCAGGCCACGCCAGAGCATGGCGAGATCAATCTCGTTCTCGCTTGTTCGATCAGCCGAAATCATGGAGTGCCCATTCCCCAGCGCACTAACCCAACACTCACGAACATGGAGGGCTGGTCCCCCCCTGGCCTCTTGCCGTAGTGAACAGCGCTCATCGGCGCCACTATAACGACTTGAGGGTGAGACGGTATGGCGTGGATAGGAATAAGGTATCTGATCAGCGACCCCATGAAATTCAATTGATTGTGCACACGTGAAGTTAAGCCTAAACCACAGCAAACACGACCATGCCTCCCTACGAAATCTTGGTGGCCCTGCCCTGACTACCCTTCAAAACCGCTGTGGTGTCGTGGAGGGGGTCAGATTGTGGCCCATTGGTGTTAGGTTCCGGCAGTTGTGGGATGCGACCTGAGTTCAGATCACGCCGTATTCCACCTCTTCCACGACATACGACCACATGCTGACATCCTCTCCCTGGGTCGACGCATCCAGGGCTAGTGGATCAATCGCGTTCAGGCGTGCCCGCAGTTGATCAGCACGTGCACGGGTCGCCGGCGTGCCCGGCAAGTCGTCATATACCTCGCCTTCGTCCTCAGCGCTCAGGGGACAGGTGACGAACTCATGGTGGTACATCACCATGCAGCACAACAACGCTTTCAAAGAGGCGTTCATAAAGGTACAACCTGTGGCATCCCCCGCCCAGACATGACCGGTGTGCGCATCAACCAAGACCGCCACGCCAACGTCCGTTTCACTAATACAGATCCCCTGAATGTCATTCACACGCATGAAATGGAATGCCTCGACTGCATGAAAGCGAATGACGAGGTTACCCCCATCCGTAGCGTGGGGTGGAAGCCCTAGGTCTGTCAGAAAAACCAAGTTGTCGCTTCCGAGTGGCTATGGCGTCAAGCTGGCGGGCTCGTAAGAGCAGAGTGCCTGCCCCCACTCGCTGCGGATCAATCTTTGGCACACGTTCACGCTGCAAGATTACCCGCTGACAACTCGCTAACAGCCCCCGATCAACCTGGTTCTGGCATCAGTGCGGTTAAGGTGAGCCACGACGGAGGCGAGGGGTGCAAGAGCAAATCCTGCAGATGGTCGAGGCCCAGGCGAAACACGGACACCGCGCGGTGTCCGTGCTTCTTGCGTTTGACTGGGGCCTGAGCCGCTTGGATTTCACCCGTGTGGCAGGCCCAAATAAAGGCGACACTGACGACGGTCAACCAGGTTGAGACGCGCTCTGCCTGCGTCAGGCCAGTGTCTTCGAGGTTGAAGCCTCGAGTTTTCAAGGCGGCGTGCAGGTTTTCTGTTTGCCACCGCTGAGCGTATCGCTGCAGGTTCGGCCCCACGATAGAGCACCTCACCAGCTGCATTCGTCGTGGCAGCCACCCGAAGACGAACGCCATAGATCAGCGTCTGGCGGTGCCACACCCGAACTTCTCCTGGCTGTAGCTTCTTGAAGACAGCCCACACGGGCACACCCTGGCCGATGGTGGCCCGTGCAGGCAATCGGATACACGGGGCAATGTTGTGATGGTCGAGGAACCCAAACCAATACTCACCGATGAATTCTCGGTCTGCCAACAGGCACCGCACCTGACACTCGGGACAGGCGGTGAGGAAGCGCTCAACAAGCGCTTCCCGGGTGCGCTGATCACTCGCGCCGCCATGTGGAAGGAGCGTCCACATCAGCGGAAGGCCAAAGCCGTTCCAGACGGCAGAAAGGAGCAAAATATTGATGTTCCGCTGCCCGAGCTTCCAATTCGTACGGTCCAGGATGAGGTCCACCGGACCATCTGGGAGAAAGGACAGTGCAAAGCGAGCGAACATCGCGTCTGGAACGTTGAATTGCATGAAGCGCAGCAGCCGCTGATACCGGATGGCCGGCTGACCATCGAGCATGACATGGTTTTTCAGCGTGTAGAGCACTACGGTGCGCGCCTGAAGCACGGCGAGGATCAACGCCGCAAACACCGCCATCCGTCTGGCGTCAATGGGAAAGGAAGACCGGAGCGCGGTCTGCAAGGTCTCGTGCGGGTGTCGGCTCTGGGTCCGTTTCATCGCAGAAACACCGTACAGAAGCCGACGTTCTGCTGCCGGTGAGCCGTTTTGAGGAGTAGTCAGGGCCCTGCCACTAAATTCCTGCACGGCGCACACTGGGGACACTTGATCAGCAGGAGCCCGTATGTCATCCCGTGCTTACGCCCGCGTCCGCTCGTTCAACCCTGAAGAAACCCAGGCGCTTCACCGGATGGCCCGTTCCAGAACGCTCTGCGCTGGGCGCGTCAAGCGCGCCCAGATCCTTCTGCGCTCCAATCAGGGCTCTACCCTTACAGAGATCACGGAGCAACTCGGCGTGAGTTATCACACCGCCCAGCGCTGGATTAAGCGCTTCAACGACCTCGGGATTTCTGGCTTGGAAGAAGGTCCCCGTCCAGTTCGACCCCGGGTCTATTCCACTCAGGATGTGGGCCTCGTCATCAAGACGGCGCTCACCCCTCCCGATCAGCTCCAGCTTCCGTTTGGCGCTTGGACACTTGATCGCTTGGTGACTTATCTCAACGAGGTCAAGGGCATTTCGATCAAACGCAGTCGGATCAGCCAGATCTTTCTCAAGGAGGGGCTGAGGTGGAGGCAACAGGAGGGCTGGTTGGGCCAGCGGGTCGATCCAGACTTTGCAGCAAAAAGGGGGCTATCGAGACCCTCTACACCCAGCCTCCGGTAGGCAGTGTGGTGGTCTGCATTGACGAATTGGGACCGATGACGGCGGTGGCCCATCCTGGGCCACAACTAGTGCGTCCCCATCCAGGCGAGGGTTGGCCCGCTGAGCGGGCCCGCCAGAACCTTGAATATCAACCACGTACGACGCAGGGGTATGTCTTCGGGGCGTTACAGCCGGCCACGGGCGCGACGCTGGCAGTGACCTATGAGCGACGCAACATCGCCAATTTCGTGGATTTTCTGGAACAGGTGGAGGCCTGGATCCCCGACGACGTGCCGCAGATTTACGCCGTGTTAGATAATCTTCGGACCCACTCGGCTTACGACGTGCTGCTGTTCAATCTCACGCAGCCGCGCTGGGAGTTCGTCTTTCAGCCGAAGCGAGCCCTGTATTTGAATCTCATTGAACCCTGGTGGAAGACGTTGAAATCACTGGCCCTCAAAGGCCGACGATTTGACACCTGGCCAGGAGTAACCTCGAATAGGGGTTGACAGTCAGGGCATCAGCCGCTGAGGTCAATGAATTT
>NZ_JAIQXU010000038.1 GCF_020166395.1 Deinococcus betulae
TCGTCAGGCGCGTGCCGCCCAGGCCGTTCGGGTTGGCGTCCAGTTCGGCCTGACTGGGTGCGGTGGGGTTGGCCGTCGTGGTGCTGCGGAACTTGGGCAGGGTGGCCAGCACCACGCTGGCCGCACTGGCGGCCTGATTCGCCGCGAGGGTCGCCGCGTCCAGCGTGCCTTTCGCCTGCGCGGTCGCCAGGGTCGCCGCCTGCGTGGCCGCAGCCGGAATCGTGGTCAGCGCCGTGTCCACCTGCTGTTTCTTCTGGGCGAGGTCGCTGGCCGCACTTTGCAACTCCAGGCGGCGCACCCGCGCCAATTCCCCCTGCTCATTGGCAAACTCTGCGGCTGTATCGAGTTTCTCGGCGTCCGCAATCACACCCACACGACTAGCTGATGTCATCGTACTCAACCTCCAGCACCTGATACGTGATGCCTGAAAACGGCGCCGTGTAGGTGCCGGGAATGAATGTGTAGCCGTCGAGCGGCAACAGGTCGGCAAAATCGTCACCGCCGCCGATGATTTCGGCGGCGCCCAGGACGTACAGCCCGTCATCCTGTTCCAGTGGCGTGGGCCGGGGCCGCTGATCATCGGGCCCCAGGTGATACAGAGGGCTCAGCAGGTCGTACGTCACGCTCAGCTTCCAGCTCAAGCCGGCAAAGCCTTCTTCCGGCGGGTCGAAGACCGCGAGTCGCAACACCGGTAGGAACCGCGCGCCGTCATACAGGCGGCTGGCCAGTCGAAAGCGCCGTTCCATGATCACCAGCTGTTCGCGGGCATCCTGGGCCGAGACCCCGCGCACCGTGGTCGTCACCGTGACCTGCGCCGGGGTGTACTGGCCTGGAGTGCCCGTGGCGTACGGTCGCCCCGTGACGGGGAGCTGCTGCACCTCGCCCGTGGCCTGCCGGC
Organism: Deinococcus betulae; assembly: GCF_020166395.1. Classification (NCBI taxonomy): domain Bacteria; kingdom Thermotogati; phylum Deinococcota; class Deinococci; order Deinococcales; family Deinococcaceae; genus Deinococcus; species Deinococcus betulae. The sequence continues at coordinate 899 of NZ_JAIQXU010000038.1, forward strand.
GGGGCAGGGGAATGCGGGTCTCGGGTGGGACCAACGCCGACTGCCCCTCAACCATCAGCTTGTGGCGGCTCACGGGCCAGCCCTCGCCGCCCGGATGGCGGTCAAGGTGGCTTCATCGAGCGCGCGCCGGGCCAGGAACCGGGCCGCTGCACTTTCCGCCGCTTCCCGCTGCCCCGCCTGAATGACGCTCACACCCGGCTCGCCCAGTTTGATCATCAGCCGCACCACCTCCACGGGCGCTTCGTACACGTCGCCCAAGAGGCGCCGCAGACTGAGTGTCGGGCGCGGCGTGACAGGCCACGGCACCCGCACGCTCGCCGGGTTCCGGCTGGGCAGGATGAGGTGATAGGTCGCCAGCTGGGCCAGCAGGGCGGTATCGAGGATCTCGGGGCGCAGTTCCGCGAGATTCAGCACGGTGTTGGCCGGAATCAGGAAGCGAAACGAGGTCCCGGCGGGCAGGGGTTCGCCGCGCGACTCCACCATGTCGTCAATAACGGCCTGTGCGGTTTGCGAGTCGAATCGGGCGAACGCGTTCTGCACCAGGGCGGCGCCCGGCACTCGGATCTCCATGAGGAAGGTGGAACCACTGGGGGCTGCGTTGATGTTGGTCCAACGCACGTCGATGGGCATACGTTGCAGCGGTGCGGTTGAGATCAATTCCACCCAAGCGGGTTGATCTGGCACGGTGGTGTAGGCGTCCCAGCCGGCCCGCGCGTTACCACTGTCCACGACCACGCGGTCGGTGAGCAAGGCCAGCTGGGCGGCCGTGGGCTGAGCCACCCGCAGCAGGTCTAGGGTAAACGGCACCGTGGCCCAGGCCGGTACGCTGGGGTCTAGAGGTACTTCTTTCCAGGCCACGCCGTAGCGCGCTTCGTGTTCGGTGGGCACCTCGTGCGTGATGGGCGTGCCGTCCTCCCAGGTGCCGACGTTGAACAGCACGCGGGTCACGAGGGCCTCGGCATCCGCGTCTTCGAAGGTGGCCGTCACCGCGCGGCCGGGCGTCGTCACGGTTTCCGAGAGACTGAGGACGTCACCCGTGCCCGTGGCCAAGGGTCGCCAGAACCACTGGCGGTGTTCGTTCACGCCCCAGGTCTGTCCACCCTGCGCGGCGAGGTAGTCGAGGATGGCCGTCAGGGTGCGGTTTCTGGCCTCCACTTTCCCCAGGCTCACGCCAACCTCAGGGATCAGGGCCAAGTCCAACTCGATGGCCTGCCCGAGCTGCCCACTGTCAAGGACCGCCTGAATCGCCTGCCGGGCCTGGGCCCCCACGTCGCCTTCCACGAGGTCTACCGGTACCCGCACTTCCCCGCAACGCTTCTTCAGCCCAGCTGCCTTGAAGTTGGTGTGGCCCCAGCTGACCATCGCGTTGCCGGATTTCACGACCACACCGGCCCAGCGCCGCGTCCAAAGGCCAGCGGTGTCCTGGGTGTCGAGTTCCAGCAGGTCGCGGCCTTTCGCGCCCAAGGTGGGCCAGATTGCCTGGAAGGTCAACTCCAGACAGTCACCGTAACCGTTCTGGCTGGCCTCTAAACCGTCTGCGGGGATATTGACCTGCTGGGCGGCTGTGACGTGGCTGGCGTACCGCTCGTATCGGAAAGTGCCGTCCCAGTCACGCACTGTCAGGCGGAAGTTGATCAGGGGCAGCGAGATGCTGGGGGCCGTCATCAGCGGCTGCCTAGGGTACCGGAGTTGTGGGGGCCAGCGAAGCGCTCAGCAGCAGCGTACTGAAGTTCGGCGGCGCGGTAGCTCAGCCGGGCCGCGTCCATCATCAGGCGCGGCGCTTCATTCGCACCCTTCAGCAGGTCGCGCGCCGTGTTCAGGATGTCGATCACGGCGGTCGGCACGCCCGCCTGCACCGGCCCGGTGCTGTAGGCCGGCCCACCAGAGGATCCACTGCCGCCAGTGGCAGGCGTAGGTGGCAGCGCCTTGTCAATCGCGCTCTTGATGGGCTTGAGCACGCCTTCTAGAGTCTTGGCAATGGCGGGCAGAGCCGCGCCGATCTGGCCGATGATGCCGGTCACGTCCCCACCACTGGCCAGGGTCGTGGTCAGATCGGTCAGTAGCTTGCCGAGCGTGCCTTTGAGGATGGCGCCTTGAATCAGCGCCTGGGTGACAGCGTCAATCAGGGCGCCGCGCACCCCTTCCCGGATGCCGGTCAGCAGGTCGCCTGTGCCACTCAGAAAGGCTTTTATGCCATTTTGGAAGCCGCCGAGCACTCCGGATTCGATGGCCTTGGCAATGCTGGCGGCGGTTTCGTTCACCTGGCGCAGCACTTCAGGTCCGCCGCCAAAGACATCCGCGAAGAAGCCCCGGCTCCGAGTGGTGAAGCTGGAAAAGGCGTCGGCATTGATCAGTGAAAACTGCTTCTGGAAATCCTCGCGGGCTTTGGCGGCCTCCGCTTTTGCGCGCGCGAAGCCGGCAAAGGCGTCGATCAGGCTGCCCAGCACCTTCACGGCCGCGCCCACCCAGTTGCCCTGAGCGATGTCCATCGCCACGCCCTTGACCAGTTCGAAGGCCTTCACCGCGCCGCTGATGTTGGCGGCCAGGTTCCCGTTCCCGCTGGCTTCGGCCAGGTTGGCCAGGCGCCCGGCCAAGTCGGTGGCGTACTGGCCGTATTCCCCGAACTTCTGGAGGCCCTCGGCCACTTTCAGGGTGCCGCCGCCAAGAGACCGCAGTTCAGCAGCCTGGGCGCGGTAAGCCGCGGCGATCTCGGGGCGCTTTGCCGCGTCGGCCGCGCGGGCCAGGGCCTCCAGGCGGGGCAGGGTTTCCAGGACCGCCTGCGCGAACTCCTGCTGGCTCATGGTGCCGCTGGTCAGGGCCTGTTCCAGCTCAATGTTCCCGGCGGTTGTGCGGAGCAGCAGCTCTTCGGCAGCGTCCAGGGCTGGCACCAGGTTCTGCGTGGCGGGCACCAGGCCCAGGGTGGCCGAGAGCAGCGCGCGCACGCTGGTCGCCGCCTCGGCGCCCTCTGGCCCCATCGCGTCCAGACGCGGCAGCAGGGCGGTCAGGGCGTTCGCCTGTTCGTTGAGGGCCTGGGCGTAGCCTTCGGCGTCCAGTTGGCCGGTCTGGAACTGCTGGGTGGCGCGGTCGGTGGCGCCTGTGATGCCCTCCAAGAGGGTTTCCAAGGGCGCCGCCTCGGTGAGGTCGGTGCGCGCCAGGAGTTCAGTGAAGCGGGTCTGGAAAGTGGCCTTCAGGGTCGCCCAGCCTTCGTTGTCACCCATCGCGCGGGTCAGGCCGTAGAGGGTCTGAGCGCTAAAGCTCTGCACGGCGGCCCCAAAGTCCGGCGCAGTTTGCAGGTCCGCAAAGCGCCGCCAGAACTGCTCACGCGACTCCTGGCCGGCATCCTGAAAAGCCTCCGAGGTGCTGAGGGCGATGGCCTGAGCAATCTGGTCGGCCGTGTCGCCGCTGAAGGCGTCGCTCATGGCCTGATCAAAGCCGGAGGTATCGCCGAAGGTCGCCGTCCCATCGGGATTCTCGGCCACCCGCTGGGTGATGGGGCCGGTTTCGCCAGCATTCTGGGCCAGCCAGAGAGCATCTTTCCCGCGCTGGGCAATCTCGGCCAGTTCATCGTTCAGAGTGCGGATGCCCTTGGCGGCGTTCCGTGCGGCCTGTTCGGCGGCGCGGAAGAACGTCACGAGCGCCGGCTGATTGGCTCGCTCGGCGGCCTGGGCCTGTAGATCGTAACTGCCCACTAGGGTGGTCAGGCCGTCCCGGTAGGCGTCCAGCGTCAGTTCGCCCCGGTCATATTGGCCGTTCAGATCGTCCAGACGCTTGCTTTGCGCATCCAGCCGCGCTTCCACTTCCGCGAAGGCGTCCCCCACCTGTCCCAGGCCCTCACTGAATTTCGGAATCAGCAGCAGGGCGGTGTCCAGCACGCCAGCACTGATCTTGCCCTCGGCCGCCAGCTCGCGCAGCGCACGGGTGAAGCCGGGCACCTCGCTACTCAGGCGGGGCAACTGCTCAATGATGGTGGCCAGGGGAATCTGCTCAGGCTGCGCGCTGGCCGCGCCGCGCCCGTCAATGCCGCCCAGGTTCAAATTGCCCAATTGGGCCAGAGCCTGTTCGCCCGCTTCGGCGCCGGCGGTCAGGGCGTCAGTAATGGCCTGGGTGGCTGTTTTGACCCGCTCAGCCCCTGTTTCAGCGGCTTGCCCCACGGCGTTGTAATAGGCACGGTAAGCGCCGCTGACGGCGCCTTTCTGCACCTCAGCGGCGCCATCTTTGATGGCTTTCACCTGGGCGGCCGTGGCCCCCTCGGGGATGGCCGCCACGGCCGCGCTGTAAGCCTGCTCAGCAGAACGCTTGGCCAGGGCCAGCTGGGCGCCGGCGGTCTCTGTCGCCTGCGCGAGACTGCGGCGCTGGTAGTTGCGCTCGACGGCCAGGGTCAATTGCAGGTCACCCTGAACGCCCTCAAGCCGGGTCTGACGCTGCTTCTCTAGTTTGCCTGCCGCTTCTTCCTCGGCCTGCACCCGCTGCTGGAGTTGCTGGCTGGTCAGGGCCTGGATCTGCTGATCGGCCTCTCTGCGGGCCTGGGCTTGTTCTTGGAGGCGGCGCTGCACCTCTTCGGCCAGACGTAGCTGCTCGGCGGTGGCCTGCTCGGCGGCCTGAAGCCCCTCGGTCGCGAGTTGCTTCGCCTTGGCAGCGGCGGCCTCTTCGGCCTGCTGCTGCTTGGCGACCAGGCTGGTCGCAAGCTGGAATGACTGCTGCCGGCCCTTATCCTCGCCCGCCCATTTGCGCATGATGGCGGCGACTTCCAGGCCCCGGTCCCCCGTCAGGTCTTTCTCGGCTTTGGCCGCCTCGCGGGCCAGTTCCAGGGCGCGCGCCTGATATTTGTTCCAGTCCGCCAGGGTGAGGTTGTATTCCTTGAGGGTCTTGGCGTCCGGCTTGGCGATGCCTCCGGCTCCGGCCAAGGGCACCTGGCCTGGGAGAGCCAGCGTTCCAGCAGCACCTGCACTGCTAGCTGCTGGCGTGGGTGTGAGTACCGAACCGCCCCCACGGGCTTTTAGATAGGCTTCCAACTCCGCCGTACTGACGTACCCGCTGACATGGCCCAGTTGATTGATGCCCACGTTGCCCACAGGGTTACCGGTAGCGCCGAACGACACCCGGTTGTTGCCCCGCACCTGGCCCGCGCCAATGTATGTGCCGACGTGGTTCTGACCCCCATCGGTGTAGAACACTGTGTCCCCTGGCTTCAGGTCCGCTGTACTGCTGTAGTTCCGCATCAGGTCCGCCGCTTCCAGGTTGCGTGCGGCGCTGCGGGCGGTGGGGACGTACCCCACCTTGCCGTTCTGGTCGGTGTACCGCTCGGGGTTGGCCTGGAACAGCTTGTCGATCTCAGCCCGCATCTTGGGGTTGGCGTCGCCGAGCGTGTCCCGCACCCACCGCATGCAGTAATCCACGATGGTGTCGGCCTTCTGATCGTTGCGGGCCATAAAGGCCTGCTGCCAGACAGCGAGGCTCAGGCTGCCCGCTTCCAACTGCCCGCCCGCTGCCGCAATGCTGGCATTGGTGGACGCGGTGTTGCGCGCATCGACGCGGGCCTGCGCGGCGTCTCCAGTGGCCCGAATGTTGGCTGTCACGCCCCGACTGGCCGCATTGGACGCGTCAATGCCCAGAGGCCCTCGGGCCCAGGCAGGAATGCGGTCAGTCATCTGCTGAATGGCGTCGTCAATCCAGGTTGCCAGGTCTGCCGCCAAGCCCGCGGCGCCAGCAATAATGCCGTCTTTCAGGTTGGCCCCGATGGTCTTGGCCCGCTCAAAGGCCCCCACGGCTAGATTTTTCAGCATCTCCCAAACGGCAGGCAAGAGCTGATCCAGAACGTCCTGAATGGCCAAGAGGGCTTTTCCGACCGCCTCTTTCGCCAAGTTCCAAGCCGCCTGCCAGTCGCCGTCCATCAGGGCCCGCACGGCCTGGAAAATCCCCCGAACCAGGTCCAGTGCGCCTTGGAGCAGGCGTCCCACGCTGGCCAGAGCTGCACTGACCACGGGCGCAATCGCTTCCCAAGCGGGCTTCAACACGCGCTCCCAGAGATCATGTACAAGCCGGAAGGTTTCCCCGATCAGCTGGCCGGCCCGGTCAATAATGCCCGGCACATAGGTCCACACCCGTTCAACCACGGGCATCACAGACTGAATGGAGGGCAGCAGGGTCTGCCGCACATGCATCTGAATCCCGGCCCACGCCGTCTGGACTGCGCGCTGCATGGCCTCAGCCGCCGGACGTAGGGCGTCCAGCGCCCGCACCACCTGGGGATGTTTGGCCGCGAACGCTTCGGCTTCTTTGCCGCCTCGGCCGTAGGCCAGCACCATATCGCGTAGTGTTTCGCTGACCTGAGTCCCGCTACGCACCAACTTGACGTAACCAGGTAAAACGATCTCCCCGATAGCACGTCCCAGTTCGGCCTTGACGCGGGCGGCAGCAGCATCGGCCTTAGTCAATTCAGTTTGTTTATCGGCTAGAGTCTCAATCCCAATTTGTTCTTCTCTGTAGATGGCAAGGGCATAAGCATGTGCCTTTTCTTGGTCGGTCAAGCTACCAACGCTGCGACCTAATGAATCTGCATATTTATCCCATGCTTGAGAGGCGTTCACTATGACCCCAGAACTCTCCATGAGTTCAGAGCGGCCCGTAGCTACGCCAAGAGTGACATTATTAATGCTCTGGTCCAGCGTAATGGTCTTATCAGTCAGATCACTCCAACTGCTTGCGGCGGCTAATGCACTGCGCCGGAAGTCTTCCAGAGTGCCACCCATTTTGATGTACTGAGCGGCGGCACCCTTAAGAGAGAGTTCGCTCGCTCCTGTACGAACCACCAAATCGTCAATAGTTTGCTGCGCTTCCTTGCCATCCACCTTAAAGCGCTCTAGAACGGTGCTCCAACCTTTGACCGATACGGCGGCTCCATCAGCCTGACGCGCGTAATCACCCATTGTGCTGACCAGCTGCTGAACACCCTGGGTCACCTGCTGAACCACTTGAAGACCCTGGTTCAAGCCCACGAGCTTTGTGGTCAGACCGCCGATATTGCCACTCAGTTGCGAGACGCCTGCTGCACCACTGACTTGGGCCTGGATCGAGAGTAAAATCTGGTCAACGATTCCGGCCATGCCCTAGAGTCGGGCGGCGCGTGACACCACGAAAAAGCCCCCACGCTGGGCAGGGGCGTTCAAGGGCAAGAACTATTCCTGTGCAGGGAGGGGAAGGGTTTGGCGTTCAGTTGTCTTCTCCGGGCTGAACTCGGCAATCGCCAGATCCAGAATTTCCAGATCACAGCCGAGCCCAAAATCCTCTTGCTCCAAATCGCCGCCATAGAGGGCCAGCAGTTCGGGCAGCGTCGGCTGAATCAAGCTGGCTTTGAAGATTCGGTGGCGCAGCTCCAGCACGAAGCCGAGTTGATCGGCCAGATTGGCGCCGTCGGCCACCATCTGGTCCAGCTGGCCTTGCGCGGCAAAGTGCCGTGACAAGGCCATAGTAAAAGCGGTGCGGTCCACTCGGCGGATATGAACCGTGATACCGGTACTCAATTCGACAGCGCGGGTAAAGCCTGGCAGTGCTAATGCGGGGTGAGGCGCGCGAATCTCAACAGTGGTCATACCATCAGCATCGGCGTGGGCGTGACACCTCAGCGCACGCGCAGTTGATCTGCCCGGCGACGCCACGCCTCATCCAGGGCGTCTTCGCCGCGCGCCCAGTAGTACACACCAAGGTCAAGCGCAAAGCGGTCCCGTTCGAGCACATCCCCGGCCATGAAGGCGCTGGGCCGCAGGCTGTAGCGCTTCCCCAGACCGTCCAGAGTGACCGCCCACTCGCGCAGAAACACAGCCGCCCGCTCTAGTGCCTCATCATCGGCCACGAGCACACCACTCAGTTCCCGGATGGCCGCACTAAGACTTGCAAAATCTGGCCCCAGGCCCAGGTCAGGTTCAGATTCATGCCCCCCATACAGTGCCAGCAGGTCAGCGAGCGGGGGGCTGACCAGTCCGCGCCGCAGCAGGCTCACCTCCAGTTCCCGCCCGGCCCGCAGCAGCGCCTCGGCCGATTCCTCATCCTGCGGCCGAGGGTTGTGGTCCGGGCCCATTTGCCGCGCCAGGCGCTCTCCCGCTTCTTTGGCATGCCGCGCGCCCGCCAGGGCCAGCGGCGAAGTCATGGCGTCTCGCAAACTCAGCGGCGCCCCGACGTGCAGGTCTACCCCACGCACCTCTACCTGCATCCCGGTCAGCAGTGACAGAATCACGCCCCCAGCATGGCGAGGGGCGTGACAGCGCTATTTCTTGTTCCGAATTTCGGTCAGCAGGCGGATCACTTCGGCGTTCTGCCTGGCCTGCAGATGCTCCAGCCGCACGACCGCTTCACTGGCCACCTGTGTGATCTGCGGCGCGCTGCTGGCCAGAGCCACCTTGCTGGCATAATCCCCCGCGATGGCATCGGCCAGTTTAGCGCTGTCACCCAGCGGCGACCCCACCAGGGCAACGATGTCCCGCGCATTGAAGGCCTGTCCCAGAGCCATTCCGCCGAATAGAAGTCCCAGAACCAACGCACCACGTTTCAGTTTTGACATGCCCCAAAAGTACACCGCCCACCGGTTCAGGGTGGGCGGTGTCTTGGCAAGAAGTTCAGGCCGGAATATCCACCGTGAAGGGCGGCAGCCCATCCAGGCTCACGGCCTCAATGGCGTGCTGGGTGGTGAAGCGGTCCAGGCCGTTGCTGGGGTCATGTCCCTTGACCTGTCCGGTGGTCAACTTGACCGCGATCTGCTTGGTGCTCGGGCTGGGCAGTTTGAACCCCGCTTCCGCCGGTTTCAGGTTGGCCGGATCGGTCACGCCGTACCCCGTCCGCAGAGCCGCCGGCGTGCCCGCCGTCGTGAACTGGATGCGCGCCACACGGGGGCCGCTGCGCTCCCAGCCCAGCGGGTTCAGGGCGCGGTCATCGGCCAGCAGGCCCTGCGCCGCGTCCACCACGCTCATGGGGAAGGTCAGGTTGATCTGGCCTCCTTCAGGCTTCAGGGTCACGCCGTCGTATTTCGCATAAAAGTGGCGGTACTGCAGCACTTCCTGACTGATGGTCGGCGCGGTGGGCACGCTCCCCAGGTCGCCGATCTTGGTCACGCCCAGGGTCAGGGTGGCCGTCACGTTGCCGCGCGGGGGAATGTCGATCTGAATGCCCATGATCTGCACGTCGCTGGCCACGATGTTGCCGCCGGGGTGCAACTGCCAGACCGTCAGGGGCACGCCGGGCGCATAGACGGCAAAGTCACCGGTTTTCGGCGTGATGGTGCCCGTGGTCGCGCCACCCGGCACCACGGACTCGCCCAGCGTACTCGTCAGCAGCAGCGCCAGATCGCGGGGCGTCAACTCAATGGTGACGCTGCGGTTGTCGATCTGACTGCCCTGAATGCGCTCGAATTTCTGCTCCATGCTCTTGTCGGCGTACTCGTCCGTGGTGCGGATGAACTGCTGCAGCGGGGGCATGTAGGAGCGCACACGCAGGGCGTGGGTGGGCACCGTGGCGGGCGTGCCGAAGGCGGTCTGGGGGGCCACCCACAGCGCCCCGTAGCGCCCCATGTTGGGCTGAACATTGTCCCAGGCCATTATTTCTCAGCTCCTTTGTCGGTCGCGTCTGCCTTCGGTTCTGCGGGCTTCTTTGGCGCAGCAGCCTTTTCGTACACGCCGCTGTCTTCAATGGCCGCCAAGTGGGCATCGTCGCGGGCTTCAATCGGCTCTTTTCCGATCACGCCCACGCCAGGGATAACGTCGCCCTCTTCGCCTTTCACGCCATCAGCGCCTTTGTACTTAAACCATTTCCCGGTCATAACCCCTCCTCGGCGTCGAGGTCGAACGTGAGTTCAACGCCGGTCATGCTGACGAGATACCCCTCGATCAGGAGGGGTTGTTCTGAAAGTGGCACGGCCATCACGTCGGGCCGCACCGGGCCGAAGTCCTGCACGGCCCGCTGCACGGCCTGCACGAGCGTCAGGCGGCGGCGCAGGACCTTGGCGGCCAGGGTCACTTTGCCCGGCCGCTGCATTACGCAGCCCACCATCACCGGCACCACCACCCGCGTGGTCTGCCCGAAGTCAGCGATGCCCTCAGCGAAGTCAAATCCCTCGGTCGTGATGAAAATCTGCTTAACCTCGTCGGTGGCCACCAGTTCGCCTTCCGCCGGCTCACGGGCTTCCACCGTGTAGCTCGGCAGCGCGGCTTCCAGCGTCGTTTGTAGCAGGTCAATGAACTCTTGAACGGGATTCACGGGGCCCTCGTGGCGCGCTCCAGCGCGCGGTACAGGTAACGGCCGTACTGCTTGCGGGTGTCTTCCAGGGCGTCACGGGCCCAGCGGCGCTCGGGCAGCACCACCTGGGGCACCGCGTGCCAGCGGCCGTCCGGCGTGCGGAAGCGCAGCAGCCCCCCTCCCTTGGCCTTGATGGTGGCGCCCCGATCATGCACCCAGCCGTAAAACACCATGCCCAGGCTCAGCTCACCGCCATTTGGCTTGGCCTTCAGGTAGGTGCGGATGGACCGCAGCAGGCGCCCGGTACGCACGCGCAGGCCACGGGGCCCGCCCTTGCTGGCGTTGCGGCGCGCGGCGTCGCGCAGGTAGTCCCTGGACTCCGCCAAGGCTTCTTTGGTGACCTGCTCAGGCAGGGTGCCCAGGCGCCTGACCCACCCAGGAACCTTCAGTGTGGCGCGGGAGGCCGTCACGGTTCATAACCCGTTCCCGGCGCTGGCGGCGGGGTGGTGGGTGCTGGAGTGCCGTCCTCGGCCCGGACGTAGAGGGTCCACATGCCAGCGCCCTTCTCGATGCCGTTCCGTAGCACCCGGAACACCTCCAGGGGCTTTCCGCGCTCCACGTCCACCGACAGCACGGCGTTGTCCACCAGGTCAGCAGGTGGACGGGTCAGCGCCACAGGCACGTCGATCTTGTGGGTGGGCTGATCCTGGGCCACGCCGCCGGTCTCGCCCGTAATGCCCAGCGCGAGGGGCCGCAGTTCAGGCCGCAGGCACTTACAGCTGCCACCGTTCGTGGTGAGCTTCAGAAAGGCGCGGCCGTCCACGGGCACTAGAACACCCCCTGAGTGTCCACGCTGCCACTGCGCGGCGGCCAGCTCGTGTCTTCGGTCACGGGCAGCAGGTGCAGAATCCCGGCCACGGCGTCCGCCTGGGTCTGCTTCAGCTCCAGAGCGCTGAGCTTGCGGTCGATGCGGGGGTCAAGGTTCTTGCTGACCTCGTACTCCGTATTGAACTTGATCAGGACGGCCGCCGTGGCCCAGGGGCGAGGGTGAACCACCGTGCCCACCTGCAGGGCGTCAATAGACAGGGCGTCGGTCAGGGCATCGGTATCCGTGTCGCCCCCGTACCCCTCGCCCAGGGCCGCCCGCAGGAACTTCAGGGCGTCCGTCAGGCTCAGAGGAAATTCGGGGACAGTGAGAGTCATTTCCGCCCGGCCTTGGGTTCCTGAACGATCTTGACGACCTGGCGCGCGGCGTCAGGGGTCGGCGCCGGGACGGGCTGGCCGGTGACGACCGAACGTAGCCGGGCGTCCAGGCCCAGGACCTGGCCCAGCAGCGTTTCAGCGTCCCGGCGCGCGCTGCTCATGCGGTCTGGTTCCCAGCCGGCGCAGGGGCGAGAGCGGCCTTCACGAGGTCCATGACCTCGTCAGCCTGGCGAACGCTCACGCCCTTCAGTCCGGCGATCTGGTCGCGCAGGGTGTCAGGAAGGGTGAGGGGCGCAGGGGCCGCCTGTGGAGCGTTGTGCGCCTGTTCCAGCTGCGCGTTCAACTGTTCGCGGTCTGCATTGATGCTATCGATCAGGGCGCGGGCTTCGCGCAGGTCCCCTTCCAGCCCAGCGAGCCGGCCCGTGTTGAGAGCCGCTTGGTCGGTCAGGGTGGTGTGCTCGGTGCCCCAAGCCGCCTTCGCCGTCTCGTGCTCCTGGCGAGCCAGTTCGAACCCTTCCGCCAGTTTCACGTTCTGGCCCTGGACGTGGGCCAGCTGCTGCTGCACATCGGCCCGTTCGCGCTGAGCCGCATCCAAATCAGCCTTCAGCCCCGCGTTGGTGTCCAAGAGCTTCTGAATCTCCACCCCGGCCTGCGCGTCCTGCTCTGCCAGGGTGGCCGCCGCCTGTGCCTGCGCGGCCCGCTCATCCAGCAGGAGCGGGTCGCTGTCATGCAACTCCAGATTCAAGGCCAGCACCAGTGCATCCGGCACCTCGGTCCACGGCTGGTCTTCAGACGGCGTGAAGGGCCCGTAGGACTTCCCCCCCACGCCATACGTGCCCGGCAACCCGGTCACGCGCCGCATCAGTCCGTCTCCAGCAGCACGATGCGCTCCGGCGCTTCAATCACCGGCAGGCAATTCTCAACAGCCTCCGCGATCAGCTCCCACGGGCGCTGGTCCGGCGTGAACAGGCGCCCGAAGCGGCCCAGAGGCGAATTGACGTTCTGCCCTTCAATCGTGGGCGCGATGTGCGTGTAACCCAGCGTGCTCTGCGGCGTGGGCGTCCCGTCGATGCTGATCAGCTGGTTCGTGTCGCGCCGGCCAATCACCGCGATCTTGTTGTCCGGAATCAGGTTGACCTGAATCACACCGCCAGTGGTGGTGGGGTCCACGATGTTGCCCTTACGCAGGTACGCGGTCAGGGTCACGCTGTAGCGCGCGTCGCGGTCATCACCCACAGTGATGCCGCTGGCCGTCTGCACCGCGCGCACCACCTGCACCCGGCGGATGTTCCGCTGCGGGCTGTAGATGTCGCTGATCACCCGGATGTTGTGCGCCGGATTGTTCAGGATTTTGTTCAGGGTCGCGTTGCTCATCAGCAGCAGCTCGGCGCCCTGCACGATGGCGTCGGCGTCCAGGTAGTCCGCCCAGAACTTGCTGCTGGACCCGCCGTACCCGTTGACGCCCGTGCGGGCCACGAACTTGTTGCCCGCCGGCACGTTGTAGTCAACGGTCAGCGTCTTCTTATTGAAGGTCCAGCTGATGGCGCCGGTCATCAGGGCCTTGGCGCGCAGGTATTCCTCGGTATCGTCGAGGGCCTGAATGCAGCCCTTCTCGTACAGGTTGAGCGCCGCCTCACTCATCAGGTCGCCGCGGGTGCGGTTGCCCAATCGGCCCAGCTGCGCCTGATCAAGGAACTTGTTCAGCTCGCGCTGATGCTCCTCGCTCAGGGGCAGGGTCATGGCGATCTTGGCGGTCTTCTCATTGAAGGTGCTCAGCTGGATGCTGCTGCCCTGGGGGTACGGGCTGTCCATGCCCACCAGGCCCGCCATGACCGTGTTGATCTTCAGGGTGCCGCCGCGCACTTCGAAGTCCGGGCGGATTTCGCGGGGCAACACGCTGGTCAGCAGGTACTCGGCGGCCGGGGGTGGCGTGTTGGCCAGACGGATCAGGCTGCCGCCCATGCTCAGGGCGGCCGTGATGGTGGCGAAGGTATCCATGCAGGGGCTCCTTAGCGGGCGTCGCCGTAGGGCTGCAGCACGAAGCGCGCGCCCAGGGCGGTCTTGAGTTCAGCGGCGATGCTGCGGGGATTGCCAGCGGCGTCCGGCAGAAGCGTGTCGTACACGTTGCCGCCCGTGATGACGCCGAAGCCGCTGAGGGCCGCCACGCGGCTGTCTTCTTCCATGTCGGTGCGGGCCAGGTAGCAGGGCCCGTTGGTGACGGCACCCGCGTTGACCGTGGGGGGCACGATCTTGCCCGAGGCATTAAAGGCAATCACGGTGCCGGCGGGCACTTTGCGCTTGCCGGCCGTGCCGTACTTGGCGTCGGTCCAGGCGGTCCAGTCGATCTGGGCGCCGGTGCCCCAGAGGGTAATGCTGTGCAGGTCGGCAATGAAGGCCGGCGTGCCCAGCGTACTCGTGGTTCTGTTCATGCGCTTCCTCCCGGAGTCGGGGTGGTGCCGGCGTTCTGACGGGCCGCAATGCGCTGCTCGATCAGTGAGGCGGCGGGACTTGCGCCAGCACCCGTGGCACCGGCTTGAGGCGTGACCACCGTGCCGCCTTGGGTCTGGGTGGTCGTCGGGAAGAGGGACGTGACGTAGTCCCCCCAGTTGGCCTGCGCGTACTCCCTGAGCACGCCCCGGTCGGTGTCCTGGCCGCTCACGGTCTCAATCACCCGCGCGTCGCGGATGACGTTGCCCTGCGCGTCCTTGACCGGCTGGCCGTTTTCCGTGCGGTCGCGCAGTTCAACCCGCAGGTTGGTGCCGCGCAACCGGTCCTGCAGCACGCTCAGGCGGGCGCCCGAGGCGTCGGTGATGGTGCGCAACTGCTCACGCTGGGTGGCCTGCGCCCCCTGGTCCAGCCGTTCCCGAATCTGGGCGGGGGTCAGGGTTTGCTCACCATCGCGCAGCAGCGGCTGCACTTGCTCCCAGGTCGCGCGCTGCTCGGCCGTCAAGGCCAGCCCCCCCTGGGGCACGCGGTTACTGGTGTCGTTCGCGGCGTCCAGTCGCTCCATAAGCATCGTGGCGCCCTCACGGCTCTGGGGAATGTCGAGTTCCTGGAGCACGGGCTCAAAGGTGCGCCTGAACGTGCGCGCCGCGCCGTTCTCACGCTCACGGGAGGCCACGTCGCGCACGGCGGCTTCGCCGGCGGCAGTGGCGTCGTTGTTGTGGTCTTCGAGGTACTCCGTCCAGGACTTCGGCATTCAGGTCACTCCTTGAGTGGAAGAGGTGGGCCCGCCCTGCGGGCGTGGGGAAGGGGCGCCCTTGGCGCATGGGTCTAGATTCGGGTGGCGCGTGACACCCGACACGGCACGGAGAAGTTGCGAGAGGTAGGCTGAACCATGAACGAACTGGAACAAGCCTTAACCGCTCTCGCAGAAGCCCAAAATGTCGAAACTGATTTTTATAAAAGAATGGATGCATTTATCGAAGGAATGAAATATGAGCTTCAAAAACAGCGAACGGCTTTTGACAGAGCGCCGAACGCACAATTGACACCAGGTACGCGTAGTCCTGAGCGTCTATTAGTTTTGAGAGTTGACGGTGCCACAGGTAAAAAGGAAGTTGAATTTCTAATGTCGCAGAAGGGTAAAGGAAATTACATTTTTAGATGTGGCGACTGGGAAGCCAACCATCACAGTCCAGTAGACGCCATGAAAGCTCTCCTGAGAACACTGGTCGTGGACAGTCAAGCCAGGATTAATCGCTTCTCGTAGTCTTTTATTTCGCTCTCGGCACCGGCATAGCCCGGCACCGACACCGGATCGCCTGCCCCGGCCGCTCCCCAAAGGCTCGTGCGTTATTCAAATTTTGTACCAATGGAGGGCAATGTGAGCAATGTTTTGTTCGAGATGGTTTTGCCTAGACGGCCTGTTTCCTACAATGCCAGAGGTAGGCCTGCTTATCCAAACTGGAAAGCTTATGTAGCTGCCGAAGCGAAGTCTTTATGGACATATCCTACGCTGAATGGTCAGAATTATTATTTTCAAATCATATATATCTGCCATGAAGATCCCGTTGATGTCGATAATATAATTAAGCCCATTCAAGATGCCTTGGTTAACGTAGTTTACAGCGATGATGTAAGCATCTCAGATGTATCTGCTCATCGTCGTTTCACTAGTGAGTCTCTACATCCAGATGATTTGCCTGATGCGCTGCTAGACGTCATGACTGGTAGCCTAGGTGTGACGGATGTAGTTTATCTTCGCCTCTGTGAAAAAAGAGATATTGGGAGTTTCGTATGACTAATAGACAAGCCGAATACAGCAGTATTCTTGAACGACAGGCCTTTGAAAGATTGGCGAGCCTTGGTATGGAGGTAATTTTACATCCTAAACCACGACAACTACCTCCAAGCCCAGTCAAATATCAGCCAGACTTACTCGCAATAGCTCCAGATGGCACAAATTACATTATTGAAGTAAAATCAAGCGCATTTCCAATAGATATAGAAAGGTATTTTGAATATTCAAGATCACTACCTAAAAATGATATATATAAATTTATCTTAATCACGGAACGTGAGATCATCAGAGGACTTAGCGATCTTTTAATATCATTAGAAGATAAAATAAGTTTCACTCTTAAAAATATTGAATTGGCCAAAAGAAAGATACCTCAACTAATCTTAGACGAGAATACCGATGAGTCTATAAAAAAGGCAATTTACATAATGCGGTTTGCAAACATCGAGTCGCTACTATCTCTTATTGCAGAAAAATCCTCACTTCCCATAGGAGAATTGAATTCGAGAACTGTTGTTAACTACTTATACTCCGAGGGCGAGATCGAATATGATTTATATAATATGTTATTAGAAGCTTTGGATCAAAGAAATAAAATAGTACATTCAAAATTCTCTTATTCAGAGAGTTTTGATATGACACTTCTTGATAAATTGCAAGATGAATTGATTGAAATCCTTAAATCTCTAGATAATTAGATAAGCTTTATGACACTTAGAAATCTAGGACGCGCCTGACACTGGGACTCCAATGGCACGACACCTGCACCGAATTTCCTGACCAGGCAATATAGGTGCCGCCTTGAACTCAAAAATTCGGCCATGCAGGAGCTGGTGCCCACGCCGTACTTTCTGATCCATTCGACTCCACCAGATGAACTTCTGAATGCCCAGCGCCTTCAACCTTGCACGCTCAGAGGTAGCTAGAGCCGTCAAAAGCTGGTCCTCCGCCACAAGCAGCGCCCGGTTCCGGCTCACCCCCACCCGCGCTTCCAACAGCCCGGCGGCCTGCTCGACACTCAGCCCCTTTCGAATGGCCTCCCGCACGGTCTTGGCTGTGTCATCCCGGAAGCGTTTCTGCTCTTTGTTCCAGTACCCGTTCATCTCTTGGCGCTGCCGGTCCACCGCGCGGGCCTGCAGGGCCTTCGAATCATTGAAGGCTAGGCCAGGGTCGCTGATCCTCGCCAGTTCGTCCACGCTCAGCACGCGGTCCCGCACCGCCGCCCGAATACTCCGGTACACCTGTTCTGGTGGCGTCCGTGTGGCCGCACTGGCCTTGCTGATCAGCGCCAGCACCTTGGGCAGCTGCACCCGCCGCTGGGCTTGGGGCAGGGCTAGCACCCGCTCCAGTTCGGCCTGGGCATCGGCCAGGAGCCCCTTCCGGTATTGGGCCAACACGGCGCCGCGGGCGCTGGCCAGATGCTCCCCTTCTTTGGCCCTGGCCAGCTTCAATAACCGGCGGTGCTCAGGCGTCAGGGCCGGCATCAGGGTCTAGGTCAGGATCGGGCTCGTCGTCTGGCTCAGCTGGCGCGGTGGGTGGGGCCAAGTCCAGGTCACGCTGGGCCGCAATGTCTTCTTCCCGAATCAGCAGCGCTGGATAGGCCAGCGACAGGGCACGCAGGCCCACCCACGCCGGGGCCAGTTCGGCAATTCGCATAGCCACAGTGGGCGTGATGCCCTCAGCCGCCATGCGCGCCACCTCGGCTTCACTGTCCTCAACACCAATGCGGCCGTGCGCGCTCTCGCGGCTGATCAGACCAGCGGCGTGGAGCTTCATGGCGGTCTCGACCTCGGCTGGCGTGGGCTGCACCGCACTGATGCGCGCCTGCACCCGCACCCGCAGGTCCTGTGCCTCGCCGATACGCCCGGTCATCTCCAGGGCAAAGCGAAGCACCGCCTCATACAGCCAGCGCAGCAGCCCTTCCAGAGCAATGCGCGTGGGTTCCAGGCTGCTCAGGAAGTCGTTCACCGCCTGCTGGCGCGACACACCACTGGCACTGGCATCCCCGCTGATCAGGACGTGGAGCTGATTCGCCTCATCAAGAATCGCCTCACGCATCTGCTCAAAGCCTGCGGTGAACACCTCGTACATAGCCGGGTCTTTGTAGACCACCTCGGGCCGCGTGAACTGCCCCGTAGGCACCAGCTTGCCCTGCTTCGCCAATTGAGGGTCCGGGTGGGCCTGCATCACCACGTTCCCGGCCAGGAAGTTCGTGGTGCCGGGCCCAACGTTGTACGGCGCAGGCACGAAGGTCCGCTGCCCATCGGCCCCCGTCTTGTATTCCCCCGGCATCTGGGCGTTCAGGATGGTGCGCTCCACAAAGCCGCCCAGGTCAATGTTGCGGCTGCCCATCGTCAGGACCTTGCTGGCGGCCCGCTGCAACCGGCGCACGCTGTCACTGATCAGGGGCTCAAGCCGCAGCTCGTAAATCCACAGGTCCGGCGTCTGGTACGTCGTGGCCGGGCTGTTATCGATGCCCTGTGTCAACACGTCCGGGTGCACCACCGTCACCCGTTGGCCGCTCTGCCGCCCGTGCTCTTGAATCTCCCAGTGCTCCTGGCCCTGTTCGTCCAGATACTTGTACCAGGCGCCCTGCACGTGGCCTTCCCGGTCTCGGATGGCCCCGGACTGATTCCACTCTGGGGCGTGCACGCTCAGCCGGCGGGCCGCCTCGCTCAGGGTCAGGCCCGTGCGGATGCCGCGCTTCTCGGCCTGCTCAGGGCCACTCAACAGGTCCAGGCTGCTGCGGTGCACGTACAGGCGCACCGTGCTCTGCCGCGTAGCCAGCGCGATGCGGACGGCCGCCTGCACGGCCAGCCATGCGCTGCTGTCTTCGGCCCAGTCGGTCAGAGCCCCGTCATATTCGGCGAGGCGGGCGCGCTCAGCGTCTGTGACCGCGCGGCCGTCGCGGTAGATCACATTGACCAGCGGCTCTCGCCCGGCCACGCCCGACTGATGCCGGTCCACGATGTCGCGGGTGAGGTTCCGACTGACGAAGGTGCGCTCAATCTCAATACCGACACGCGCCGCGTCTCCTGGGTGATTCGTGTCCGAGCGGGGCAGCGGCCCGTTCCAGCCCAGGCCCCCGGCCCACAGATCGCCCAGGTAGAGTTTCCAGTTCAGCGCCATCGTGGCGTCACCGGCTCGGGCCGTGGCCGCGTCATTAGCCAGTTTTAGAAGGCGGGCGGTGGGGGACTGCGCAGCGCCTGGCGGCAGGACAATTGAGGACGGCGCTGTCATAGAGGCAGTCTGGGGGCGGGCGTGACAGCAAAAACCCCGCACTGGGCGGGGCTTCGGGGGTCACGTGAGACTAGCGACGCTGTTTCCTGCGCGCTGCCTTTCGGGCTTTACAGGCCACCTTTTCCGCTCGGGCATTGCGCTTCGGGGCCGTGTCTCTCTGCTTGGCCTGCGGCCCGAAAGACACGGGCCCGCTCGGATTCAGGGGATCGCCCATCACACGCGCTCCGGCCAGTGCACCGTGCCGCCCTGCGTACCGCTCTCGTCAAAGTGCGTCCAGCCCGTGAAGAACAGGCCCTCGGGATTCATTACGCAGGCGCGCACTTCAAAGCCGAACTGGTCGGACTCGCGCACATCCGTGATCTTCGCCGCACGGTGGGCGGGTGTGTACTCGCCCTTGGGTGTGCCATAGCTGACGTAGTGCACGTCACGACCCACGGTCGGCGTGACGGCGGCGGTGGCTTGGCCTGTACTAGCAGGTTGCTGCACCGGCGTGAAGTCCACGTAGAACTCTTCGCCGGGCTTAAAGTTGGCCAGCACACCATCACGCACGAGCCGCAGCGTGATCTCCCCATTTGGCGTGGCCGCGAAGAACTTCCCGTTCTCGCTGGTCGGATCATCGCTGTAGACCGGGTGGAAGTTCACCGTGCCCTGGTCAGGGTTCACGCTGGTCACGGTGAACTTCGCGCGGGTGGCCACCTTCGGCTGAGCTTCAATATCTTTCACCCCCGCATGGTTCGCCCGGGCGTGACACGCTCAGCTCTGCCCAAACCCCATCGAGTAGCTTTGCGGCACCACATACTCCGGCGGTTCTTGCAGCTCCAGTTTGGCCATGACCACGGCGTCCCCCACGTCCGGCGAACGGCCGATGCGTTTGATGATGTCTTCCTTCAATTCGACTTGAATCCCACGCACGCCCAGCTTCCAGCGGGCCGCGCACAGGTCCGCTTTCAACGTCGGATCAGGCGGCAGGGCCAGGCCTTCACCCTTCTCCGGGTCCAGGGCCTCACGCATCCGCCAGTAGCTCAGGGCGCGCAGGTTCGCAAACGTCAGCGCCCCGCTCATGTCGCGCTCGTCGGTCGGGTTGCTGTTGATGACCGGCGTCACCGGCACTTCCAGCGCATTCAGGCTGTCATAGGCACTGGTGCCCACCCCCGTCGCGTCGATGAAGATGTGCGCCTGATCCTCACGGGCATTGACCACCAGGGCGGCCACGCTGCGGCCGTCGCGGGTCACGGCCCCTGGATAGATCAGCGGTGGGGCAAACCAGGTGCCGTAGCGCGGCTGAATCACCGTACGGTCCTTGCCCCCGCGCGCCACGTCCACGCCCAGGGCACTCTGCGGCACATTCGGGCGCTGCTCGGTCCAGCGGGCCTGGGCCTGTTCCACCCACGCGGTCGGGATGACCTGCCAGGGGTGATCATCCGCCTTCAGGTCGAATTTCCCCTCCAGCATCTGCGAACGCAGCGGCTCGGGCAAGGCCTGCAGCGTCGCCATGTACCCCGTGCGCATGTAGAACTCGTTGTCGGTCACGCGCGCGGGAATGAAGCTGCGCGACTTCGGCGTGACCAGTTCCAGGTCGCCCGTCTTCTGATTGACGACCCCCTTCACGAAGCACGGCGTGCCGTCCTTGACCGCCTGGTCCTTGCCCTGCGCGTCCACCACAAACCAGCGCAGCTCCCCGTGCGCCGCCGGGCCAAATTCCACCGGCTGGCCATCCTCGCCCAGCACCACGTCCTCAGTCAGTGGGTCGGTCAGGGTCACGCGGTACTCGGCCACCAGCCAGGGGGCGAACATCTTGATCACCCACTCGCCTTCCGGGTCGGTGGGCGGGTTGCCCGTCAGCACCACGCGCGTGCGCTGGCCGGGATCGGCCGTGCGGTTCCAGCCGATCACGAAGCGCACCTGACTCTCGCTGAAGTTCGGCACCTCGTCAAAGATGTGCAGGTCACGGTCCCGGCCCTGCTGATTCTTCTTGTCATCCTCGTGCTGAATGCTCTCCAATTCGATCACTCGGCGCTTGCGGCCCACGGCGCCGCGCCAGACGTGCTCGGAGGCGTTGTACTTGCCCATCTTGTGGGTGAGGGCTTTCAGGCGCTCGATGATGCCCTTGAGTTCGGGGTAGACGCGGCGGAAGATCACGGCTCGCTGGTGAGCGGTCAGGGCGAGGCCCAGCGCTAAATCCGTTTTCCCACCGCCAGCCGCGCCACCATAGAACAGCACGTCGGCTTCGCTGAAATACGCCTCCAACTGGGGACCGGGCTGCGGCGCCCAGATGCAGTTCGGATCGCTGAGCATGTCCACCAGGCGCAGCTCATTCGGGGTCAGGGCCGACAGGTCAGGAAGGGACATTGGCCTTCCGGGCAGCAGCCGCAGCCAGCAGGGCAGCCACCCGTTCGGCGCGGTCGGCCTCAGGAATGGCGTTGACGTTCTCCACTTGAATGGGCTGGCCTTCGGGGGTTGTGACCTGCACCTTTTCCGGGCCGAAGATGCCGGCGTAGCGGCCCAGGTCCACCAGGGCGGCGCGCTTATCGTGCATGACGACGCTGACCGTGCGCTGGCGCGAGCGGCTGTGGCGGGTGGCGCCGTTCGGACTTTCACTCTCAGACTCACTTTCATTGTCAATGGCGGTGATGCTCTTGACCGCGTCCCAGGCGGCATCGGGAATGTCCTGGCCTGGGCGCAGGTGAATGTTGCCCTCGGCATCAGCTGTCAGCAGGTGCCGCTGGCTGCTGAAGCCGATCTTGGCCAGTTCCAGCAAGATGGCTTCAGCCCGGACGCCGGCCCGCTCAAGGACTTCTTTCTTGGCCCTCTCAATCCGGGCCAGAACCTTATCTTTTTTTAACAGGCGATTGGCGTACACCCCGGCTGCCACGTCCGTCTTGACCTTGTACCCTGCCCGGCGCACGGCGGCGCTACCGTTCCAGTCGATCACGTACTCAACAGCGAACAGCTCTTCGAGAGTGGTCAACTGCTCGGGCTTCCGGCCCGGGGTACTGGCCGCGCGCCCCTTGGGCTGCGCCTTTCGCGCCTTGCGCTTCATGCACCTATCCTGCGGGTGTGCGTGACGCAAAAAAGCCGCGCTGGACGGGCGCGGCGGGTGGGTGATGCCAGGCGGAGCGCTTTACTCCTCATCCCAGTTGATGGGGTTGGCCACCGGCGTCTGCTCACGTTCTCGCTGCTCGGCGAGCAAGCCACTCTGATTCCGGTTGGCCTTACTCCCAGCGGCCAGGGCGCGTCCCGCCTTCAAGGCTCGCCAGCAGGTCTTCTGAGGCGCACCAGAATGCGTGGACAGCCAGCGGGGAAAATCACCACCCACGTTGTGCCTCAGAAAGTCGAGATAGAGGGCGTAGGCCGCCCGGGCTCTGGCCTGAACGCCAGCCCGGCCGCCGCCCCCCACCTGGGCCCAAGCCGCAGCCCGACGCTGGAGTGCTGCCAGGTCCTCGGGGCTCACCCGGCGGCGGCGCGCTTCCTTATCCGGCGTTGAGTCACTTTGACTCAAACGGGACCGATCCCCCTTCAAGCCTCATCCTGCCGCATGGGGTGGCGGGCCCGGACCGCCCGGCGAGCCCGGCGACCGTTCTCCGCCCAGAACCGAGCGTGCTGACCTTCCAGCAGGGCGGTCCATTCTTCCTCTGTTCGGGCGCCGGCCTGGATCGCGGCATGGGGAGACGTGTGCGAGGTGCCCCGCAGGAAAATTCGAGCGGCGCGGGCGGCGTGAGTCGGAACTGGTCTCGGCATAGAACCTCAGCGGCGGCGCGTGGCCGGGGAACGAAGGGGACGGCGGTCCAGGGCGCGCAGAGCCAGACGGGCCGGCATGCTCAGGGCCAGGTGCAGGGTGCGCGGTTGCGGCCGAGCGGCGCGCTCGGGGGCCGGGGAACGTGGGCACAGCGCCCGGCGAAGTGAGGCGATGAACGTCTTGTAGCTGTGGGCTACGGCCTGCCTGAACGCTTCACAGGCGGCATACACCTCATCCAGCACGCTGATCGCCCGCAGCGCGCCGCCCTCAAAGGCCACCCGGCCCCGGCAAACGCCACACCGGGCCCGCTCACCGTTCGGGGTGCAGGCGTGCACGCTGAGGGTCACGCCGCAGGAGGCGTGCGGACAGGGGATCTGCATCAAGGTCATAGGAGGTCCTTTGGGGGGCGGCTGCCACCCCTTGGGTGCGCGCGGCGCTGGGCGTGCTCGATCTTCCGGCGCACCCGGCCTTTGAGCGGCATGGCCTTCGGCGTCAGTGCCGTGATGATCAGTTCCCGGTCCAGGTCATAGATCAGCTCGGTCCACCGGCCCAGCACCGGATAGGTCAGCCGCACGCGGCGGCCCGGCCCCGTCGCCGCATCCATCGCCAGGCGGGGCAGCGCCACCACGATGGCCCGGCACAGGCGCAAGTACTCAGCGGCCGTCAGGTGCAGGCGGTAGCGCACCCACAGGGCCCCTGCGGTGTGGGGATAGTGGTGCGTCGCGCCCACCGCCCACAGCAGCGCTTCCTCCTCGGGGGTGAGGGCCGGCTTACTCACCCCGGACCGCCTTCCCCGTCCCCCGGCAGGCTGGACAGGGCGGCCACGGACACGGGCTGAGCTCCCCTACGCCTGACATCGGCGGCAACACGCACAGGCCCCCGCACACCGGGCAGGCGTCCGCAGCCCAGGCGTCCGCAGCACACAACCCGAGCCAAGCCAGAACCTGTGCCAGCCAGCGCTTCACCTCTCCCCTCCCCCGGCCGGCAGGCCCCGCCATTCACACAGCCAGTCCCGCAGGGCGTCCAGCGTGTGCGGCGCCAGATGCTCGAAGCGGTCGCCGAGGATGCCATGCGTCAACAGGTCCACCCCACCTTCCCCCGTTGGCCGCAGCGTCAGCGTGCTCTCAAATTCCCCGGTCAGGCTCAGCTGGCCAGGGACGTTCACGAGTCGGACGGGCATAGTTCCTCCTGCGCGGCCTTCAAGGCCTGCGCCAGCGTGTACGCGACCGTCACCCGGTACCCTGCCGCCCGCAGGCCCGCATGACATTCCAGTTGGGTTTGGGTTGGACGCTTCCCTGGCTGCTTGAGTTCCAGGAAGAAGTGGAGGCGATGCGCCCGATACGCCTGAAGGTCCGGGAAGCCAGGGGTATACCAGACCGCCCCGCCCCGGTCGCTGCCCTTCAAGGTTTCCTGCACCCGCCAGCCGAACGCCCGCAGCTCGGCCACCACGTCAGCCTGGAAGAGGGCTTCGGTGGCGTACCCGTTTAACGCGCTGGCCGGCAGGTAGGTGTCCGTGAGGCTCAGGGGCAGCTCGGGCAGGCCGAGCGTCGTGCGGGTGCGGGCGCGGATGGTCGGGTCCTGCAGCTTGGCCAGGTAGGCTTCCGCGTCGGCCACGGTGCTGAACGTCCCGTACCTCACCGCGCCACCCCGTAGTACCGGCGGTACAGCCCCTCAGTATCCGTGCTCAGCTCCGCCTGGCCAGCGGCCACCAGAGCGTCAAGGTGCGCGGCGCACTCGGCCAGCCCCAGGTGCAGGTGCGGCAGCGCGTCCACCATCCCCTGATCGGCGTACTCCAGATCCGGGCGGGCCGAGAGGAACGTCAGGATGGCCTGCTGCTCCTCCGCTAGGCTCAGTGGCCGGTACTGACCGTCGATCAGCAGCACCGCCCCGCCCGTGGCCGTCAGGCCCTTGAGCGCACGCCGCGCCGTGGCCGGCGGCACCCGCAGGTCCGCACTCAGGATGCTGGACGTCACGCCGTCCGGGTGCACGCGCAGGGCCGCCACCACCTCCGCCATCGGCAGGCGGGTCACGGCTGGTCCTCGCGGGGGATGCCGCTCGCCTCTAACCAGGCCCGGTGCTGCTCAATAGTGGCCGTCAGCTCGGGCGTCGGGTCGTGCTGATTCTGTTCGTTCAGGGCCGCCTGCAGGGCGATCAGGCGGCTGGCCTGACCAGCGCTGGCTGGGCGGTAATGCTGCGGAATCTCATTCACGCACATGTCGCGTTTCCCCCTTGTCGCAAATGCCACATGTGGCAAAATCGGTTTGACTCATCTGCCACATGTGGCGTTGTCGAGTTCGCCACTTCGCTACATGTGGGATCTGCCCAGCACAGGCACCTCGGCCTGACTACACGATTGGTAAATTTTTGTACGCTAAGCCCTCGTCTTGCCTGTCCCAATTGAAGCCTCTGAAATTGAGAGGTGAAAAACGTCGATTCCATCAGGCCTGGAATCTGTCCCAAAAGAAGTAGAGCTGAATTGGGACAGGGGCTCAAGACCGACTGCATCGGCATGCTCGCGTCTTCTGCTGAGGAAAATACTGTACAGGACGACGTTTTTTTCTTAGCGTACAATTTTGCGCCAATCGTGTACTGAGGCCACCTCGCTCCCCCATCCTCTCCACGCTCCCTCTTGCCACTTGTCGGTTTTGCTACATGTGGCAAAGTGGTACCCACCACATGTCGTGAATGCTAAAAGTGGCGCTATGACCTTCAAAGTGAGCGTCGTCGGGCGCAAAGGCGGCGTGGGCAAGACGACCACCGCGATCCACGTGGCCGCCCACCTGGCTTTTGGCGACCGCCGCACCCTCCTGATCGACGGCGACGCCCGCAATTACGCCACCACCTGGGCCGCTGGTGGCCACATGCCCTTCACCGTGGACGGCATCGGCGGCCTGATGGCCGTGGCCGAATACGACGCAGCGGTCATCGACTCGCAGGCTGACCCCAGCGAGCAGGACATCAGCACCCTCGGCAAGCACAGCACCGTCCTGCTGCTGCCCGCTGTCCCCGAAGCCCAAGCGGTCAGCGGCCTGATTCAGACCGTGCAGGTCCTGGACCGGGCGGGCGTGAGCCGCGACCGCGTGTGCGTGCTGCTGACGATGGACACCCGCGTGGGCACCGCCACCCAGGACGCCCGCGAGGCCCTCACCGGCGCCGGCCTGCGCGTCTTGAGTCGCACCATCCGCGATACGGTCGCCTTCCGCCACGCCAGCGGCCAGAGCGTCCTCGTGCATCAGGTCCGCAATACGGCCGGCAAGATGGCTTGGGAAGATTACCGGGCCGTCACGCAAGAACTGCTGGAGCTGGGCCAGTGACCCGCAGCAAGTTCGATGCGCTGGCGCAGGGTGCGGCCCTGGACGTGAAGGAAGAAGTGCCTCAGCAAGTCCTGCCCGCCCCGGAACGGCCGGTGGACATTCCCCCGCCGCCGGTTGCCGAGGACCTGCGGACCCTGGGCGCCCGGGTGCCGGACGGCATTTTCCGGGAGTTCTCGCGCCGGAAATCCGAGGCTGAAGACGAGCTGGGCCTGCGGAAGGTGACAACCGAAGCTGGCCTGGAAGCCCTGGTGCGGGCGCTGCGCCATCCAGCAGTGCGCCAGGCCTGGCATGGGGAGCTGGAAGGCCTGGTGCCCAAGCGGCGAACCCGGTAGTCCTCACGGCTGGCTCCTGAACCGGCGGGCCCGGGCGCGGCTCTTGCGTTTCTTCTCCGCGGTCCGGTACGCCTCGGCGAGCGCTGCCAGCCGGGTCACGCCCCGCACTTCTTCACTCCCGCCCAGCTCGTCTGGCTTGCCCACCCGCGCCCGGTAGGTCACTTCCTCCGGGCTGCGGCTGATCTTCCAGCCCCACCCGTTCGCATCCAGCCAGTCCATCAGGGCGTCGAGAGTGCCGAAGTGCGGGCCCTGCGCGGCGGCCGTCATGCGGGCCTCGTTTCCGAGCGCCAGAACAGGCCGGTGGTGCGCTCACTGGTCGCGGTTCTGATCGTCAGCAGGGCGGCCACCTCGCCTATGGGCTTCAGGCCCTCGGCGGCCAGCGCGTCCGCCGTCGCCAGGTCTGCTGGGTGGGTGTCGATGTACTTCGGCACTGGCGGGCTCTTGCGGGACATCAGACTCCCACGTGATCGAAGTCACGCATCAATTCGAAGGATTTCAGGGCCAGCCCGCCGCTCAGGTGATACAGGGTGATGGCCCCAGTGCGTGTCTTGCTGCTACTCGTGTGGGTCAGCGTTTGCACCGCACCGCCCGCAACGGGCTGCCACTGGGCCCCCGGCGCATACCGGTCGGTCGGCACCACGTCGGCCACCTGCTCGAGCGGCTTAGCCGCGTCCAGACTGGCCCCGTTCGGCGTGACGACCGCGCGCGCTGAGACGGCCACGCCCTGCGCCGCGCTGCTGGCCTTCACCGCGCCGATCAGGCGGTCCAGGCCCCGCACCGCCAGCGTGATCATGTTCCCCTGCGTGACCTTCGCCTCCCGCTGCGCCGTCGCCCGCACCAGATCCACCTCAACCGGATCCAGCTGCAACCACAGCGCCCGGGGCAGGCTGCCCGTCCGGGTCGATTCCTTCAGCAGCGTGCCCAGGCTGTTGCCCACCAGCGCCTTCAGGCCCCGGTAGGTCGCGCTGTCGGGCAGGGCCACGGGCCGCTCGGCAAGGACGCCCCGGCTGAGGGGCCGCAGGGTGTCCACCGTCAGCCCGCCGGCCGCCGCGCCGCCGCCCGGAACATGTTCAGTGTTCGTGGCTTGACTCGCTTCGCCTGCTGGTGGCTGATCTTGAATCTGTGGCTGAATCAAGTCGCCCTGCTCGGCCGTGTGAGCGGCCCCGCCGTCAGGCGGAGAGGAGGTCAGCGGCTCGCTCGGTAGTGGCCCAGCTTCATGGGTTTGAAGCGCAGCGTTTCCTGAGGAGGAGTGTTCGGGCTGGCCAGGCTGCTCGTCACCTTCCAAGCTGCTTACTCCTCCTCTTTTTTCAGGTGTATTTAAATCATTGTCTTTATACGTACCGATTTCCGGTACACCTCGTGCACCGACTTCCGGTACACCCCCTGTACCGGTTTTCGGTACACCCTTGCGGGGCTTCTGGGGGGGTGCACCGATTTCCGGTACACCTTTCGCGGCCATCCGTTCGGCATACGACTGGGCCATGTGCAGGGCGTTCTCGGCCCACACCTTTTCCATGTCCAGGTGCCATTGATTGGCCTTCACGCGGTCCCCCACAGTGATGCTCACGAAGTGGCTGCAATGTTCAAGCACGAGGCTCTGAATGCGCTCCAGTTTGTCCTGGCTCCACTTCAGGTCCTGCTTCATTCGCCGGATAGATAACGTGGCATTTGCGTTGGCCCAGCTCAGCAGATAGTTGAGGTAGCCGTACCCGTCGCCGCCAATCAGGGGCATGTATTTGTCGCGGAGAACGTTGGGGGTCTGATGGAAGCCGCGGTGGAAATCGCCGCTGCTGGTCACGATGGCGCCGGTCATGAAGGGACTCCTGACGCTCCTGGGGTGTGTTGACCCCGTCCGGTACGTTGACCGGACACCGCCATGCGCGTAACATGGCGATAGGCGAAGGCCTCCTGCTTGCAGGAAAAATTCTGAGATCGGAACCCTCTGTGGACTACGGGCTGGCAGGCCCCCACGGGGGGTTTCCCTTTGGTCTGTTGCTCGGTGACCTCCGGGACAGGACTCAGCATAGCGCGAACCGTGGCGCCCATGACGTTCACGCCGCCCCCACTTCGCGCAGCAGCTCGGCGAGGTCCCAGGTGCGCGGCGTCAGGGCTAGCCGGGCGCCCTCAATGCGTGCAGGCGCCAGTTTGCCCTGAAAGCCATGGAGCGCCAGCAGGGGTGCACCGGCCAGCTGGGCCGCGTTCAGGACCTGCAGCAGTGCCACGCCCTGTGTG
Organism: Deinococcus betulae; assembly: GCF_020166395.1. Taxonomy (NCBI): domain Bacteria; kingdom Thermotogati; phylum Deinococcota; class Deinococci; order Deinococcales; family Deinococcaceae; genus Deinococcus; species Deinococcus betulae. The sequence goes on from NZ_JAIQXU010000038.1 coordinate 29,420, forward strand.
GGCGTCAGGCTGAGGGGCTGCTGGGCGTGCGCGGCTGTGGCCAGCCGGCCATACAGTGCCTGCAGCATCTGCACCGGCGGGCGGGTCTGGGGCTCATGCTCTTCCCAGCACCACCAGTTCAAGACCACGGCTGCCAGCAGGGTTTCCAAGGTGTCGGCGGCGGGGGTCATGTCAGGACCGCCCGAGGATGACTGGCCAGGGTTTGCAGGCCTGCATGACCTGCTGGGCCTGCTCGACGGACAGGCCGCGCCAGTGCAGGAGCCCGGGCAGCTTCAGGACCTGGGCGCTGAACTCGGTCAGGGCGTACACATGCAGCTCGCGGTGCCCTTCCTTTAGAGGCAAGCGCTGCCGCACGAAGCGCGCGAACTCGGTCTGCTGCTGCGGCGACATCTCCATGCTTCACGGCCGGCCCCGCAGACTGGCTTGGAGGAGCCCCAGCAGGCAGCGCTCGCTGAACGTGGCCGTGCCGGCCTGACACTTGGCAGCCAGCTCGGCGTACAGGGTGCGGGCGGCTTCCGGTGTGGCCACGGAGGCAAGGTCGGTCATCAGTCGCTCGCTTCGTCCAGCAGGGGGCGCTGCGCGCTAAAGGTGCGGGTCTGGACTTCCAGCCAGGTCAGGGCCTCGTCAAAACGGTGCTGCGGCAGGTCGTCATACGCCGCCAGTGGCGCCCCAGCAAAGCCGAAGGCTTCCTTGAAGGCCCGGTACGCCCCGCTGTACCCACGGGGATGCACCTTGCTGAAGGCCTGACACCCGGCATGCACGCGGGCACGCTTCTGGCTGTCCACCCGGATCGGCGCCGTGTCCAGGCGCTGCTCAATGGCCGCCAGTTGCTGACGGTGCTGCTGAAGCCCTTGGAGACTCAGTGCCAGCAGTTCAATCGGGTCGCTGGGCAGGGCTGGGGGGACGGGCTGCGCGGCCAGCTCGCGGGCGCGGGCGAAGGCCTGCACTAGGCCCAGCTTCAGGCGGACCACGGTGTCGGTGTTGCGCACGAGGGTGAGGAGGAAGTGGCACTGGTTTTCGTTCAGGAGGGCGTATTTGGCGGGCTGGCCGCGTCCGGCGATTTCTTCCGTTTGAAACGCGAGTATTCCCAGGGCCTCAAATTCGGTGCGGTAGTCGCTCAAGAGGCTCATGACGTTCTTGTGCTGATTCGCCAGGGCCGCCGCCAGGTCTTTCGAACTGGCCCGGGGTTCGCCGCGCAGGGTGGTGATGGGTACGATGTCCACAGTCCTCTCCTGAGTTCAGTCAGCCCCCAGCCGGTTTGCCGGGGGCCTTGGCGTCGGGGCTTACTTCGGCAGGCCGTAAAACACGCGGTACCGGCTCGCGGCGTGCGTGGTCAGGTCTTTCACCAGGCCAGCGACCGCTTCTTCCTGGGCCGCGCGCAGGTCGCCGTGCACGGTCTGCAGCAGGAACGCACCCTTCTCGTGGTCGTATTCGACATAGACGGTGAATTCGTACTCGTCGCCCCGCGCTTCGGGGATGTCGTAGACGGGGCCGCGCAGCTTGATCGTCTCGGGGGCGTCCTGATCGTTGTCCTGGGCCACGCGCTGGCGAATACGGCTGTCCAGGCCCGTGCTCATCGGCCGGACCTGGCTGTCCACCTCACTGCTGTTACTGAACTTCAGGTTGGCGAAGGTGGCGGCCAGCGTGGGCTCGATGTGGTCTCGCAGTTCCGTGCGCAGCAGGCGCACGAGCTGCTTCTGGGTAAAGGCTGTGGGTTTCTGCCAGGCCACGGCGTACGCGAATAGGGGGTGCTGGGGCAGCTTCAGGGTGGACGTCCAGTCGTGGTCACCGTCATCGCTCACCAGGGCGATCTGATCGTTGCTGATGAAGAGGCCTTCCAGGTGGCCCAGCTGTGCTTCGTTGTCGGCCATGACCTTGAGGCTGGCCAGGTCCAGCATGGTGGTGCTGCGGTAGTCGGTAGGCACGCGAAAGACCTTCACGTCGCCGTCGCTGTCCCGGATCAGGTAGGCGCTGCCGGGCCGGACATTGCTTTCCAGCACCTGATGGGCTTCCAGGGTGAGGCGCTCGACTTCGGCGATGGCATTCCCGTCCAGATTGGCGTTCGACATCAGTTGCTCCCGGGCCGCAGCAGCGGCGTCATTGGAAAGACGGCTTCAGTGATGGGCTCGCCATTGGCGTTAACGCCAGGGCGCACCATGAGGACTTCGCCGCTGCTGGCCTGCGCGGGCTTGCTGACGTTCATGGCCACCTTCACGTCCACGTTGCTCAGGCCAGGGCGGCCACCCTGGTCAAGGCTGCTGGGTTGCGGGGTGATGGCGACCTTGATCACGACGGTGCGGGCCTTGATGACGCCGGGGCGGTGCACGCAGTCGTCCATGGCTTCGGCCAGCAGGCTGTCGATGGCGTAGCCGATACCGCCGAGCTCGAGTTCACCGAGGGAGATGTGGGTCAGCGTGACGGGGGGTTCAGCGTTGGACATGGGTGGCTCCTGGGGCGAGAGGGCGGGGAAGGGGGCGGCGGACGGGTTAGGCGCGCAAGGGCTGAGGTCGGTAGTGGGTTCGCCAGCTGGGGGGCATGGCCCGGATCAGGGCGTCGGCTTCGCGGTCGTTCGCGGTGGCGAGGCGGCGGCGTTCGAAGCGGGTGCCGAGGAAGAGGCCGAGAGCGAACAAGAGGAGCCAGGTGGGTTTCATGGGGTGGACCTCTGGAGGATGAAAGGACCGAACTTGGCCGATCAGATTGAGTCGAGAAATGTCCGTTTCTGGAGTACACGTAACCCAGGCACCTTCTCGGCACTCGCCTTTACGCCCTGCCCGGCGGTCCTGGTCCCCCTGCTACCGTGGGCCCATGACCCTCGCCCTGATGCAAGCCCGCATGAACCTGCAGGCCAATGCCCAGCAGACGGCCGGCCTGCCCAGCGAGGAACGACGGCGCCGGGCACTGAGAGCCATTCAGGACCGGGACCTTGACAGTCTCTGGGCCCTGGTCCTCGCGCACCTGGTGTTGCACGGCCGCCGAGGCCCCAAGGTCAGCGCCGCCACCCTGGAGAAGTACCGCCAGGCCTACGAGGCCTACTGGGCCTGGACGGAGCAGGCAGGCGTGATGATCACGCGGCCCCATGCGGACGCCGGCCTGAGCTACATCCGCTTTCTCGAAGCCAACGGGCGAGTTCGAAGCACTGTGGGCTGGCACCTGGCCAGCTGCAAGGCCCTGTACGAAGCGCTGCGCTGGTGCACCGCCACCGAGGCCGATCCCTTCCGCGACGTGCGCCCCGTGGCCGACAGCCGCGCGGCCCACAAGAAGGGCAAGCTCTACAGCCAGGATCAGATTGAAGCCCTGGTGGCCGTCGCCAACCCTGAGGAAGCCGTGGTGGTCCTGCTGGGGGCGGACTGCGGCCTGCGGGCAGGGGAGATCATGGGCCTGCAGCGCGCGCACCTGCACCTGGCCGAGCAGCCGCCTGTGATCTTCGTGCTGGGCAAGGGAGCCAAGACGCGGGAGGTCGCGCTCAGTCGCCGCGCGGAGGCCGCGCTGCGCCGCTGGCTGGACATGACGCCCGGTTGGGGCCCGGCCCTGCTGGGGGCCACGAGCGTGAAGTGGGCGGAGACGACCATGCAGCGCCTGTGCAAGGCGGCGGGCATCGAGTACGCGGGGCGCACCGTGCACGGCCTGCGGCGCACAGCGGGCACTAGGCTCTACGAAGAGACCCTGGATCTGCTGGGCACGCGGGACTTCCTGGGACACAGCAGCACGGCCCCCACGGAGGTCTACGTGCAATACGCGCGGGACAAGAAGAAGCCGGCCAACCGCGACTGGTAGCTGCTTCACGCCGCCACCTGCTCGGGCGCCTTGAGCCGCGCCAGGGCCTGATACCGGGTCTCTTGATGCACGGGGTTCTTCAGGCCCCGCAGCGGCCCCGTCAGGTAAGCCAGCACGTCGCTCTCGCGCCAGTACCAGTACCCGCGCTTGGTCTGCCCCGCCTTCAGGCCGTCCTTGCGCCAGTTGTGCAGGGCGTTCTTGGAGACGCCCAGCCGGACGGTGAGCTGCGGGGTGCTCAGGGTGCCCGCAGGCGCGCGGTCCAGGGCCACGGGGCGCCCAGCGGCGTAGGCGGCCACCTGGCCGGGGTGGTAGCGCCAGGCGGCGCCCAGGCTGCCCGGCACCCGGCGGCGCTCGATGACGTACTCGCCCCGCTTGCGGCGGCGCAGGAAGACCTCCCAGCAGCAGCCCAGGAGCCGCGCGGCCTCCTGGCCGGTCAGCCAGCCGGTCGTGTCCCCAAACGCCGCGTAGCCGGCGCGCAGGCGCTCCGCGTCCTCGGCACTGACGGTCTGGTGGCGCCGGTTCAGCACCACTTGCGGGCGCAGGACGAGGCCCAGGCTCTCGGCCTTCTTGTGAACGGCAGAGGGGGTCAGGCCGAACTCGGCGGCAATCTCGCACAGGGTCACGCGCGGGATGGGGTGGGGACGGCTCATGGCTGGCCCCGCTTGGCTTTCGCACGGCCCAGCAGCAGGGCTTTGGCCGGCACAGTGGGGGCGATCAGTTCGAAGCCGTACCCGAAGCGCTTGCCGGTCACCGTGAACACAGGTGCACCGCACAGGCAGTCCGAAGCGGGACCGCCGCAGCTCGGGCAGGTGCCACACCGGCAGCGGCTGTCATGGCGCCCGCACACCGTGCACCAAGCGCAGTGGCACTCCCTGACCAGTTCCAGGCAGTACGGGCACTGCCCACGGGCATTGATCGGGAACGTCTGAGCGGCCGTCATACTCCAGCACCTGCCTCCGCCTGACTCGTGCGGCGGCGCTCCAGTTCCGTGGTCCAGAAGGCGATGCGGCGCAGGGTCTTGGCCTGCTCGCCGTAGGCCTCACCCAGTTCCAGCAGCGCGCGCCAGGGGCCGTCTTTCGTGGTGGGCTGGCTGTTCATGTCCGCCAGATACGCTGCCCCCTGGGCCTCCAGCGCGGCGGCCTGCGCCACGTAATCCGTCACGGGGATCGGGGCCGGCGTGGGGGCAACGGCCTGGTCCTCGCTGGCCAGAGCGGCCACACGCAGGGCACGGGCGGCCCGCTCAATCAGCGCCTTCTGGGTGACCACGGCCTCGTCGGTCTTTTGTGTGGCGCGCAGCATGCCGTGAGTCCCGTTCTGGTGGCCCCGCGCCCGGGCGTCCCGGACGGCTTGCTCGGCGGCCTTCAGCAGGCTGGGCAGGGGCTCGACGGCGGCCCGGTACTGGCGCGAGGCCTCCCACAGGCTCAGGACTGGCTCTGGCGCCCCGCTCATGCGAGGGCCTGCGCGGGGGAAGGGGCGGGGTAGGCTGGGGTATGACGAACCAGTTCAGGGAGAAAGCACTGCTGGCCGCTGCGGATGGCGTCGCGCTGCTGACCGAGTTTCACACCATCCTGCCGCCCGGCAAGACCGGGATGACCACCGATCTGCGCCTGCTGTACCTGGGGCCTGGCCAAGCACTGCTGACGCAGGTGGATGTAACGGTTCATGGCGTTGTGTACAGCTTCCCTGAAGCCACACTGCTGCCGAGCGGACAGGAAGTAATCGTGATTGCACCGGACAGTCTCGACAGCTGGAGCGGTCGCGTGAGCAATCTGGGCCCACTGACTGAGCGCTTTTCGCCTGCCGGCACATTGACCCTCAGCTTTCATGTCCTGACTCCACAGGGCTCGGTTCGGGTGCAAGCTTCAGGAACAGGCCACGTACATATGGACGGATCGGGACGGCGGGCGCAGTGGGTGTTCGACCGGCCGCAAGTAACAGGGGTCGAAGTTCCTCCCACGTCGTAATCCCGAACAGCGCCAGGCACACCGCCATGTACTCCGCCTCTTCGGCGGTGGTGGGCACGTCCCAGTTGATGCAGGGGCTACTAAAGGTTCCTGTGGCCGTGGAACTGGAGGCCGCAGGCAGGGCGCTCGCTGCTGGCCCCGCCTGAACAGCCGCGCCCTGCACGAACCCCTTGGCAACTTGATTGGGGCGCTCAGGGGTTGGGCGGGGTGAGAGCGAAGAGAAGTACTGGGCTTCTGCTTGCCGCACGGCCCCGACAGTGCCAGTGAACGTGATGGCCTTCTTGTCACCGCCGAGGAGTGTCTTCTCGTGCACCACCGTCACTACGGCCTGGGCCTCTGGCTTCCCGTCCATCTCTCCTCCTGTCGGCACGTCACGTCCCCCGCTCATGCCGACGCCTGCGCGGGGTGGGGAAGGGCGGTAGCTTTGCCGTTGCGGCGTTTGTGGCGCTCCAGAATCTCCTCGTCAGTTAGAGGGTCAGAGATGGCCTCAAAATTCACCTTGCACACTGTCAAGATGTTCTGAATAAGTACGAAGTCGTAGTGGACAGGGTCGGCGCCCTGCTCCCAGCCTATGTAAGCGCTGCGATTCATCTGTATGCGTTCGCAGAACTCACTCAGGTTGTCGAATCCGGCATTGAGTCGCGCTTGGCGCAACTTCTCCCCGGACAGTTTGCGCCGCTTCAGGATTGTCGTCGGCTCCGGCATACGCTTAAGTGTATGCGATGCATACACTCTGATGCAATATGCCCTTATGAGAACGGCGTGGCGTAACAGTTACGGCGTTATTGCTGCGTTAACGGGAAATTTTTTAGCAAAAAGCGCGCTAGAGCGGCTTTTTCGCTTTTCCTAGGCCGTAACATTTTGTATGTATGGCAAACATCTTGTATGTGCGGCATACAAAATCGCGGTCTTATCGCTTACCCTAATGGTGTGCGCACCTACAGGTGCTATTTCCACCGGAGACCTTATGCCTACCGCAGATAAAACCAAAGATCAGAAAACTGCGAAAGATGGGCAGAAAACCCCAATCCATGTCAGGCCTCAGCCTATCCGGCATGACAAAGTCACGAATGACCAGGAACGCCGCGAGATGCTGCTTTGGCTCATCAACACATACGGTGGCAGCGTTGCAGCCGTCGCACGTAACAGCACCATCCAAAGAGTGCACATTGAGCAACTCGTCAGCGGCGCCAAGAACTTGCTGGGCATGCGGGAGGAGACGCTCAATAAACTCTTGACGGTGCTCAATCTGCCGGATACCGAAGCCTGGGAGCTGCTCAACATCCCGTTGGACATTCGCAAGAAGTGGCGCACGCTGCGGCCACCGCCAATGGGCCACGGCAACGAAGATACGAACTTGTCGCTGATTACTCTCGATCAGCCGTTGGCTGGCGACATTTCCGTACCTGCTGGTTACCGAATCAGGATTGACAGGACTGTTACTGATCAGGGCGTGATTGTTGCTCGGTTGTCCGGCCGTTACTACGCCACAAGGCCGGACGCCGTGCCCGCGTCAGCTGACGTGCTCGGCAGGCTGATTACTATCGACATGCTGAACCAAGACGAGCGGCGAGCGGCCGAATCTATGAGCAGCCAAGGCGGTCTGAGCTAGCAATAGATCAGCGGCACTTGGGAAAACCGCATACCACAGGCCTTCTTCGTCAATTTCAAGTTCATGCTGCAAGGCGCCGAAACACGAAAACTCATCTGTACGCAAAGGTGAAGTCAGCCTGAACATGCATGCGTCTCCTATCGATGAACTCATCATAGGAGACGCAACCGTTTTGTGGTAGTGAGAATGCCAACCGAATCTAACAGCCCATGCAGGGCTTCACAACGCCGCCACCGTTGCCGCCTCCATCGGCCAGTGCTACGGGTGCGAGGGCGAACACGAGGGCCAACAGAATTTTCTTCACCCCCGCATCGTGGGAGCCTTAAGGGGGCGAAGTACAGGCTTGTTACGCTTGCCGTAAAAGAGAAATGCCGTACTGGACAGATAATTCTTTTCTGACCGCCCGTGAATCTACGCGAAATGTTACGCGTTGTAGTGCTTCTGACCATGCAGATCCGCCCCCTGGAATCAAGACGTAAAGGGCCCGCGCCACCTGGGTGGCGTACACCATTTGGCGCGGGAGTTGGAGACGTTCAATGGCGCGCCGCATTCGCTGACGTTCCACGCGAGTGACTTCCCAGTCTTGGCCTAGGTCATTCATCAGCAAGGCTTGGCCGCCACCTGTGCGGCCAGGCAACTTGATCTGATCACCATGCCACGCCAAGTGTTCGCCGAGCAGCAGAGGACTATCTGGAATGAGGGAATTAGCTAGTGGACTTACGCATAATGCGGCCACGGTTGCTGGAGCGTAGAGCGCCACAAACTCGAATACATCAGGCGAGTCCAGGCGCTCTAGGCTCTCTTTCAGAGTTGCCACAATGACAGCTGGTGACTGGCGTTTATCCCCTCGGGCCAGCGCTTCCCATGCCGTCAAAGCCCAGATCATCTGCTGATCTGCCAGGCGAGGAACGCGCGTGAGATTAATTTCTTGACCGTCGCGCAGTCGCTCTAGATTTCGCAGCAGGTCGGGGTAGTCTCCAAGCCATTGCAGCTCGGCGACTAGCTCGCTGACGTTTGCTCCCTCCTTGAGGGCCTTGATAGCGAGCGCGAGACTGAAGTTTCCCCCATCGGGCTCCATATCGGCCAAGAAAATGCCGCCTAGCGCTAAGCCAAGCGCACGCACGCCGCCGGATGCAGTCAGAGCAGCCACCGCGTAAGCCCCGCGAGACAGCAGGGCGCCGCCTTCAATATCTCGGGCCCAAGCAAGCCGGCCCTGACTGGCAGGTGCGAGGGCTACGGCTGCCCTCACCGCATCCGGGTTTGCTAGCCCCTGAGGGATCAGCATGCGTTGGCGCTCAAGCTCAATCCACTGCTGCTTATGACGCATTCCAAGAAGGCGAGCAAGGACTCCGGCGGCATACAGGCGGGACGTAGCTTGCTCAAGCTGAACAGCTTCAGTCGCAACCACACTTTGTGCCAGCAGCGTGTAGAGCGCGCCTTCTACCTCTTCCAATGTCTCTGCCTGTGGGATCGTACCGTTCTCTACCACAGCGTATTGACCTAACTGCACCTGGCACATCAGCCGAGCGCCATTCGACAAGGGGTCAGAGTAGCCATTCAGGCCGTCTAACGCCTTTTGGATCACAGCGCTGTCAAAGCTGCCTAACGCGGCGAGCGCGTACCGCGCGGGCTGATTTACCCAGCGCTCGCAGGCCTCACGCCAGGGAAGGTGCACGAGCGCCTTGTCGAACTCGGCAGGCTGTGTCACGTCCTCATTCTGCCCGTTCCAAGGCGGGAATGCGGTGGATTGAGAGTGTATGCTTATTGACCTCATGCGTATGCATAGCATACACTTTCTTCAAGCCCAAAAGGCGATCCCCCACCTCGATCGCTCAGCCAGAGTCAATCCACGAGGTGGGGGAACCGGAGTCACTATGCCCGAGCTCACCCCTGCTGCTCAAGCCCCCCGCGCCCGCACGGTCAAGACGCCCAGCCGCTTCCCGAAGGTGGCTGCTGTCGCCTGCGCCTGCTGCGGGATCGAACTGACCACCGGCCAAGGCTACGACGTGCCTGTGATCGGTCCAGTCGGCCCCAAGTGCGTCCTGAAGTTCGCCACGCTCGCGGACGCGCTGCTATGGGTGGACGGCCGCCACGTCAAACCCGACACCACCGATCAGGCCATCTTGCGCGCCGGTCACAACGTGGTGGTGCGCCTGCGCGGCCTGGGCATCGAGATCAACCGGGGCGAGGACGGGATTCTGCGCGTAGGCCGGATGCCGAAGAACATCAAGGCCGTGGCCAAGAGCTACAAGAAGATGCGCGAGGCGTTTGCTCGTGACCTGCAAGTGGCCTCGGACGGCCTGGGCGCGACACCCGCCCCGACCCCTGACCCCCTGGAAGTGGCTGCTGAACAGGCCGAGGCCACCTATACCGCCGCCGCAGACGCGCGGGCGCAGGCGTGGTTGGGGTACCTGGACGCGCACCACAGCGGACAGGACACGGACGAGGCCTGGGACACGTACATGCGGGCACACAGCCGGTTCCTGGTGGCCAGGGGCGCGTGGCACGGGGCGCTGGACACGTGGCAGCTGGGAGCAGCGGCATGACCCTGACCACCCCACCCACTTCGGCCGCCGAAGTCCTCTCGCTCTTCGCTGCCTGGATGGCTGCTGAAGCCGAAAGCAGCCGGGAGGTGGGCGGCGCTGCGGAAGAGGCCGCCGGCAACCTCTTAGATCGCCTGTTCGACGAACTCAGCCCCGAGGGCTTGCGGGCGGCGGCGGCCGAAGTCGAGACCTTGCAGGCCCGCGTCGCTGCCCTTGAAGCGGCACTGACCCCCACGGTGGACACCAGGGCCGCCTATGCGGGCGAGTTCCGGTTCCAGGTGCGGGGTGTGGACGAGGAAGGCGAGGAGACTGATATCGAGATCGATGTTCCTTGGGACACCATCAAGACGATCATGGCGGCCATTCGGGCCGAGGCGGCGTCCTGATGCCGCGCACCCTTCAGGCCACGAGAGAAGCCTTGCGCACGGCCGAGCGCCTGCTCGCGCGGACCCAGCCGCACACGCGGGCCTACTGGCGCCTGAGCCAGCGGGTGCAGCGGCTGTACGCCCATGCCCTGGTGGTGGACCTGTGACCCTCTCTCTGCCCCGGTTCCCTTCCCTGCTCTTGGCCCTGGGCCTGCGCCGGTCTGCTCGTGAGGCGGGGGTGCGGTTGGCCGAGCGGGCCTTGCCAGAGCCTGTCCCCAGCCCCTTGTCGGCTCTGACCGCCGAGC